>JAZSBJ010000001.1:0-24882 GCA_045602305.1 Eubacteriales bacterium
ACATGGCTACGATCCGACTTATTCGGTTCATTTTTTCTTCGCCCCCTGTTTGGGGACTATAAAAAACCGCACGGAGACCCGTGCGGTTTTTCTCTTGACAAGTCCGCCTTGGCGTGGTAAAATATAGATACTTCCAAGTAAAGGAGCGCACTATGGAAAGCTTGCAGAATTTTGTAATACAAGGTGGCGTTTTAACCAAATATACGGGAAGCGACAAATGCGTCGTGATCCCCGACGGCGTTACCGTCATCGGCGAGGGCGCGTTTATGTTCAACGGTACGGTAGAAAGCATCGTCGTGCCCGAGGGCGTTACGGATATCGAGAGCGATGCCTTTGGTCATTGCGACGCTCTTGAAGAGGTCACGCTTCCCGCATCCCTCAAGAAAATGAGCAGCCAAGCCTTTTCGGGCTTCCACACGCTCAAAAGACTAAAGCTCGCCGACCTTAAGGCGTGGTGCAAACTGGATGTGGTTAAGGACGTTTTTTCCTTCTCCAGCCCCACAAGCTGTGCAGAGCTGTATGTGGACGGCACCCTCATCAACCATCTTGTGATTCCGAGCGGTGTCACCACCATCTTTGAAAAAGCCTTTTCGGGATGCAAAAGCATCACAAAGGTCACCCTTCCCAAGGGGAATATCTTTGTTGGCGACTCTGCGTTCTCCTATTGTCAAAACCTGGAAAAGGTGGTCATCGAGGGAGAAGCCTTCGTTGATACTATGGCGTTTTACGGTTGTGAGCGCCTTTCGTCGCTTGATTTTTCCAAGGTCAAAACGATCGGAGAGGCAGCCTTCAAAAACTGTAAAAGCCTTCGCGAGGTGAACACCGCAGCCAACACGCTTCCTAGTGCCTTTGAGGGCTGCGAGGGAATCGTAAGAGCAACGGTGCGTAGCATCTCCAAAAGCATTTTCAGAGCCTGCACCTCGCTTGAAGAGGTAACCGTTCTCCCCGACGAGTATTCCTCTTGCATCCAACCGCAAGCGTTTGAGGGATGTAAAGCCCTCAAAAAGGTCACCTTCCCCGGGGTTTCTCATATTTGCGAATGTGCTTTCGACGGATGCAAAAGTCTAGAAGAGATCTCTCTTAAGGGCGTGCGATATGTCAAGCAATCTGCGTTTATGAATTGTGTCAAGCTGAAGGAAGCCGACCTTTCGGACGCCGTCAGCATTGAGCGCGGCGCATTTTACGGGTGCAAGCGCCTAGAAAAGGTCACCCTTCCTATGGGACTTCGCGAGATCAACGAGGGTACCTTCAACGACTGTGCCGCCCTCAAGGAGATCACCCTTCCCGAGAATCTTAAAACTATCCACTTCTGCGCCTTTGCGGGATGCACCTCTCTTAAAGAGATCGTCATTCCCAAGGACGTTGCAGAGATCGGCATTCAAGCCTTTGACGGTTGTAAATCGCTGGCTTCCGTCACCCTGCCGAAGAAAATGCCAAAGCTTGGCTCAGACGCCTTCCGCGGCTGCATCTTCCAGCCTGAATAAACAAAGCCCTCGTTCCGATTGGAACGAGGGTTATATTTTTGTATGCTTACAGCGTCAATAGCTGTTCAAGCGCTTCCGTGAGCGTATCCTCTTGTATGTGGACCTTGATCTCATTGGAAAGCTCGTTGGTTTTTAAATGCATCACAAGGCTTGCAATACCTGCTTTTTTGCGAAGCGGCGTCGTTACGTTTTCCGTCGCGATAAGGTTTTTAGACATAAAAACCGTAACGCGTTTCGTAAATCCGCCCGAATAAGCCGTGATTTTGCCGTCGCGAATGGCAAGACCGTTGTTTTGATAGCTGAGCGCCGCACTCACGGCTTTTACCGCAAGCACGCAAGCCCCAACGCCGCAAAAGCCCAAAGCAACCGCGCCGATCACCGAGAGGGGAGCGTTGCATATCAACAAAACCACCGTCGCCTGCAAAAGCACGACACCCGCGACGATTCCGAGGATCAAGGCGAACCACGACATAAACGGGAAATAAGACACGGCTTTCGTCTGTTTCTCATCGGGGACGTAGTCGGGCAAAACCTTGCCTAAAATTTTGCCCACTTCACTGTATTTGCAAAAGGGAACAAGCACACCGATCTCGGTGTTGTTGTCGTTCCCCCTTTCGTTCGTGTATCCGATCACCTCGAGCTTGATGGCGGCAAAGCCCAAAATGCGCTGAACAAGACCTTGGGAGATCTTAACTGCCTTGATTCTGTCATAGCCAAAGGTGTTGGTATGCCTTTCCAAAAGTCCAAAGGAGATTTGGATATCGTTGCCGCGCTTCGTGATGGTGAAATTGTGGTATCCGACAAACGAATGGATCATACATCCGATGAACGAGAACAGAGAGAAGAGCAGCATTGCGCCAAGCGTGATCAAAAGGGCAAAAAGGAAATACTCTCCCCAAGTGCCGAGGGAATCGAGATGGAAAAACAGCTTGCAAGCGCCAAGCACGATGACCGTCAACACCCCAAAGAACGCCGTAAAAAACGCCGTCGATGCAATGTTGATCGCGGTATAAAGCATTTTCTTTTTCGAGGTGAAGCGGTATAGGCTATCCTTGTCTGAAAGAAGCACCGTTTCCTTTTCCGCGTCCTCGCCTTCGGCGCGCTTGCCGTTTTCCTTCAACGCGGTCAGCTCTTTTAGGAGCGCGTCGACCGCTTTTTCCTTCTCAACGATCACGATCTCCGCTTGGTGCGACGTGTTGGCGGAGCCGCTGTCTACCGTCAAAACGGCGACGCCAAAGAGCTTTTGGATAAGATGCTGCTTTTTGTTGATCGCGTGTATCTTCTTATATTCCAGCAATGAGCGCTTCCTGAAAAGCACACCTCTTTTGCACTGGATCTCGTTTTCCGTTAACCCGTAGCCCGAGGTTCTGTAATACAGTATTCTGTATACGATAAGGCACAGATAAAGAATACTGAAGCCGATCACGAAAAAGGGGATCGCCGTGGCAATATCCTCAGGGTGCGATTCCTCATCAAGGAAAAAGTCCTTTAAGAAGATAAACAGTATCACGAGGATGCCGAAAAGATCGGTTATTAGGCTTGAAAAAATATATCCTTTGTCAAATCTCTTCACGCTTCAAGTCCTCAATTCTCGCTTCAAGATATTGCTCCAGCGTATCGATCATACGGTCCGCGTCCTCGGTCGTCAGCGTGGAAAGATCAAAATTCGATCCCGCCGTCGAGATGGTAACGTCGCTCAGTCTTAATAGGAGCATAAGGGGACCCTGCGTTCTGTGCAGATCCTGTATCTGGCAAATGGGGATCACAACGCTCCGTCGGAAGATTACGCCCTGCTTTACGGCGATCCGCTTTTCGTCATACCCCCAAGCGAACATTTTGTAGCGCAAAGCAGGCATAACGAGGGTGATACAAAGAAGCAAAAGAACGGGGAGCCCTACGCCGAGCAAAACGGCAAGCGCAACGTCATCCGTTGCCCCCGTTACGCTTAAAATGAATGCCGCGCTTGCAAAGACGCCCAAAAGCGCCAGCGAAAGAATCGCGGCGCGAATGTACCATAGCTTAAGCACGCGTTTGTCTAGCTTGTTTATTTTCATATGTTTTCTCCATATACGTTAAAATTTACTGCTTTTTGAATACGGTTTTCATAATAGTTGAAAATTTCGGAGGCATACCGTAAAGAAGCACGCCTACGCGGTAGATCTTTGCGGAAAGAACCCCAATACCGATGGTAGAACCGATGAGGATCGCAATCGATGCGGCAATTTCATACCACGCCACTGTACTCATACAAATTCTCGTAAACATAGCCATAGGCGAGGTGAACGGAATATAAGAGCATATAAGCATCGCGGTGTTATCTACAGAGCCCGAGCTCATTGAGAACATAACCACCATAAATGGGATGATAAAAAGGAACGTGATCGGCATAACCGATGTGTTAATGTCTTCGAGCTTAGATGCGGTTGAGCCTATTGCACCAAACATAAAGGCATAAATAAGGAAACCAAGCACGAAGAACACGATCAGATAAACAAACAGTTCGATCGGAATATCGAATATGGAAGCGATCAAAGGATTGGAAAGAGCCGCTTTGTTCACGTTGTAAAGGAGTATTGCTGTACCGAACACGAGAACAAGCTGAGAGAAGCCCGCAATGCAAGAAGCAAGCACCTTGCCGAACATCATACTTGTGGGCTTTGCGCTCGTTACGAGAACTTCCATCGCACGGGAGCTTTTTTCGGTTGCAACGTTGGTAGCAACCATCTGCCCGTAAAGAAGAATGACCATATACAGGGCAAAGATCATTATGTAGGTGTAGAAGAAGTTTTGCATTTGATCCTTGCCGAGTGCTTCGGTATCACTTTCAATTTGAACAGACAGAATCTCTCCTGCTTGCTCGGGCGTAAGCCCATTCTGTATCATAGCGCCCACGCGATATACCTCTTGCAATACGGTGTCTGCAATGGCGGTGTTGCTATCGTACATTGAAAGATTGTTTACATAGTAGGTATAAGAGGACGCGGTATTCATTACAAAGGCGCACTCCGCATTGCCTGATATAATATCATTCTTCAGTTCATCAACGCTGCCTTCTGCGACCTTTACATTATAACCGACGAAAGCGTTTTCGAAATATTCTTTTACGATGGCGGAGAGGCTTGCATCCTCGGCGTAAACCAACATCGTAGGAAGGTCGTTTGCGGTTGCATCGCCCACGTCGTCCGATTCGAACGCCGCTATGATATTGGGAATGAACATTACAATGGCGATTGCAACAACGAGAAATATCGTAATTCCAACGAACACCTTATTTCGAAGATAACCCTTCAGTTCAAATTTGAGTATTTTTCTAAACTGATTCACCGTTCTGCCTCCTTACACCTGCGCGCCTGCGTACTCTACGAAAATGTCGTTCAGAGACGGCTCAAACACCTTTACTTCGTCAATATCATAGTTTTCTACAAGTCGTTTCATCATAGCCTGCTTTTCGTCGGGATTTGTAAGCTGAACAAGCAGCGTTCCATCCTCACGCGCGGTGCAGGCTTCTCCCAAGTCTGCTTTTATTTGCTTAGGACTTGTAGAGCATACAACGATTTTATCGCGCGGATAGGTTCTCTTGATTTCGTGGAGATCCCCGCTGATAGCCACCTTGCCTGCATTGATGATTGCGATGCTGTCGCAAAATTCTTCTATGTAGCTCATTTGATGGCTTGAAAAGAGAACGATCTTTCCTTTTGATATCTGTTCCTTTACCACGTCCTTGAGAAGCATTGCGTTCACGGGATCAAGCCCTGAAAAGGGCTCGTCGAGGATAACAATATCAGGATCGTGCGCAAGTGCAGTAATGAGCTGAATTTTTTGTTGATTTCCTTTTGACAAGGTGTCAAGGCGTTTGTTGCGGTATTCAGACATACCGAGCCTTGAGAGCCAATAGTCGACGGATTTCACAGCATCCTTTGCGCTCATTCCTTTCAACTCTGCAAAATACACGAGTTGATCTATGATGCGCTTTTTGGGATAAAGCCCTCTTTCTTCGGGGAGATAGCCGATGCCGATCTTGTCGTAATCAATGGGTTTTCCGTCAATCAAAACCGCTCCGCTATTCGCTGGGAATACGTTCATCAAAATACGAATGGCTGTTGTTTTACCTGCACCGTTTCTGCCTAGCAGACCGAACGCTTTCCCGCCTTCTGCCGCGAAAGATACCCCCTTAAGGACCTCTTTCTCGCCAAAGGATTTGTCAACGTTTCTGAGTTCAAGTATCATTATTTATTGCTCCCGTGTTACTGTTTTTTCTGCAATCTGCATCAAGGCTCTTTCGGAGTCCATCTCGTGCGGATAGGGGTAAGTCCTTGCTACCTTTTCAAATTCGCGCTTGACCGCTTCCGCCTTTTGGGTATCCTTTTCTAACAGCAGGGCAAGCGCATATTGCGTGCGAAGGACGGAAGGAAAGCGCTTCATCGCCTTCATAAATTTCACCTGCTCCTTTGTCATCATACCCTCGATGACGTCGCGGCGGCATTCGCCCAAAAGCTCTATGTAAATTCTGTCGCAGATCAAAAGATTGCGATGCAACCCAACCATACCGCTATCGATGGCAAGCAGGTGCGCCATAAGTGCATCCGCTTCTTCAAACCGTTCTTCATCCATCCGTCTGTTACAAGCAAATACGCCGCGCGTCGCCACCATACTGTTTTTCATTGCTTCGTCCGTCGGCACGGCAAACCATTCCGCAGGCATATCCTTAAGGCGAACGCCTCTTGCGGTTTGCTCAACAGCCTTGAGTTGAATCCAAAACGCCTCGACTGCCGCTTTGTTCCTTGACAAAGCAAACGCGTTGTAGCCGTCGTTGTCAACCGTTCCCATACGCATCGGGACGCCGTTGATCAGTGCGGTCATAAAGCCTACGACCGCAAGCATAAGAAGAAACGGGGAAAGAAAGGGGACGCCCGAAAAAAGCAAATATCCGACCGAAAACAGAGCGCCGAATATAATGTTGAGAAAAGAACCGCCGAGATTGTATAACACAAGCGGGATTTTACCCTCCTTCATATCAGGGGGGCTCATCAGGCATTGACCGCCCGTTCCCGAAAGCGTCAGGCGCTTTCGTTGGATCCTTCCGTTTTCCTTCAGCCACATAAAAGAGGCAATGCGGAAGGAGCAGAATTTATATCCCGTCAAAAGTCCGAACACAAGATGTCCCGCCTCGTGGACGATGATATGGAAGAAGAGCGCGGCATACAAACCAAGGAATATCCCCAAGAGGGAAAGGATCTCTTGGTGTAGCGGTGCGTCCTCGGGCACGCCGTCCAAATACGAAACGGTCACAAATCCGCAAACCGCCCCGACGAGTATCATAAAGGCAATGCCTATGTATTGTTGCCAAGCAAATTTTTTCTTTTTTTCTTTTTTATCGAAAGCCATTTTTTCTCCTTCGAGCGTTTGTTTTCTAAAAGCGAAGGGTGCGTGACCGAAGCCACGCACCGAAAACATAAACTTCGCGTCGAATGAATGATGCGCGAAAAAGAAGCCCTCTTTCCGCGCTTTTAATCCTCGTCCTTGGCTTCACCAAACTCGGCTAAAACTAAGTCCTTATTGTATTCGAGCGTGTGACGAATATGCCACTCGGACGGGAAGAGCAGGAAATTATTGCCTCTAAAGTCCACCACCCACTTGACGTCGTAAAGGTGCAAGGACTTGGGATCGGTGTCGCCCACGATGCGGCGAATGAGGGTGTAGGACTGCGGATAGGAACGGTATTTTACACCGTATTCCGAAAGCATTCTCGACTCAAGAACCTCAAGCTGCAAAACGCCGACAACGCCCACGAACACGCGCTCCATACCCGAATCGGGCTCGGCAAAGATTTGGATCGCACCCTCTTGCGCGATCTGGTTCATACCCTTCGCGAACTGCTTGCGCTTCATCGAGTCGATCTGCTCGACCATCGTAAACACCTCGGGGGCAAAGGTAGGAATGCCCTCAAAGCGCACCTTCATATCCTTCTCGCACACCGTGTCGCCGATGGAGAAGATGCCGGGGTCAAATACGCCGATAATATCGCCCGCGTATGCCTCGTCAATGACCTCTCTCTCCTGCGCCATCATTTGCTGGGGCTGGGAAAGGCGGAGGGGCTTCTCGCCCTGTACGTGGTAATATTCCTTCATACGATCAAAGCGGCCCGAAACGATACGCATAAACGCGATACGGTCGCGGTGCGCCTTGTTCATATTGGCTTGGATCTTGAAAACGAACGCCGAAAAATGCTCGGACGCGGGATCCACCGTGCCCTCTTCCGTCTTGCGCGCGAGGGGGGCGGTCGTCATTTGCAAGAAATTCTCAAGGAACGTTTCAATACCGAAGTTATTGAGTGCCGAGCCGAAGAAAACGGGCGAGAGCTTGCCGTGGCGTACCTTCTCAAGGTCAAAGTCAAAGGATGCAATGTCAAGAAGCTCTACCTGCTCGCACAGCTCTGCGCGGCGGTATTCGCCGATCAGCTCGTCTAGCTTCCCCACGTCCGTAATGTCGCAGTCGATGGAAGCCAAGCGGTCGCGACCTCTGTGCGCGTCGCCGTAGGAAATGACGCGGCGCTTCACACGGTCAAACACGCCCTTGAAATTGACGCCGCAGGAAATGGGCCAGTTCATCGGATACGTGCCGATGCCAAACTCCTTTTCAAGCTCGTCGAGCAGATCAAAGGGATCGCGTGCCTCGCGGTCCATCTTGTTGATAAAGGTGAAAATAGGAATATCGCGCATCGCGCATACCTTGAAGAGCTTGCGCGTCTGCGGCTCAATACCCTTTGCCGCGTCGATCACCATCACCGCCGAGTCCGCCGCCATCAGGGTGCGGTAGGTGTCCTCGGAGAAGTCTTGGTGTCCGGGGGTGTCAAGAATATTGATGCAAAATCCCTCGTATTCAAACTGCATCACGGACGAGGTGATGGAAATACCTCTTTTCTTTTCGATCTCCATCCAGTCGGATACTGCGTGATGGTCGGACGCCTTGCCCTTGACCGAGCCCGCCGTCTGGATCGCACCGCCGTAAAGCAAAAATTTTTCGGTAAGGGTGGTTTTACCTGCGTCGGGGTGGGAGATGATGGCAAAGGTGCGGCGTCTGTTGATTTCTTCCTGTAGCTTGCTCATATCGTTTCTTATCTTCCTTCGGGATAAATAGATCTTTTTACCGTCGTCATACCCGCATACGCTTCCTCGCAAAGCCCTTCAAAGTCTACCTTTGCAAGCTCGCGCATCACCTTTTCCTTTTCGGGGCGGGTGCGCGGGTGGCGGGGGGTAAATACGGTACAGCAGTCCTCAAACGGCAAAATTGAGGTTTCAAAGGTGTCGATTACGCGCGCAATACGCACGATCTCTTCCTTATCCATACCGATGAGGGGACGGAACACGGGCATATTCACCACGCTGTCCGTAACGCCGATGGCTTCGAGCGTCTGGCTTGCCACCTGACCTAGGCTCTCGCCCGTCACGAGCGCACCGCAGTGGTATCCGCGCGCGCATCTCTCGGCAAGCGTCATCATAAAGATGCGGAGAAGCAGGGTAAAGTATTCTTCCTCGCAATGATCGCGAAGCTCCTCTTGGATATGGGTAAGGGAAATGACGTGAATATACATCTTTCCCGTGTAAGCGCACATTTTTTCGGCAAGCGTAAAGACCTTTTCTCTCGCCTGCTCACTCGTGTAGGGGAAGGACTCGAAGTGAAGCGCCTCGATCTCAAGACCTCTCTTCGCCATCATATGTCCCGCAACGGGAGAATCAATGCCGCCCGAGAGGAGCAGAAGTCCGCGTCCCGCGGACTTGTAGGGCATACCGCCCGCACCGCGAAGCTGTCCTGCGTGAATGTACGCGCCGCCCTCGCGGATCTCTACGCGCACCGTCACCTCGGGGTTGTGAATGTCAACGCGGATCCCGGGCACCGTGGAAAGCACAGCACCCCCGACCTCTGCCGCGATTGCGGGAGATGCGAGAGGGAAGTGCTTATCCGAGCGCTTTGCCTCTGCCTTAAAGGTGCGCACCCCAAGGAGCTTTTCGGGAAGATAGCTTTTCGCCGTTGCGAGAATGCTCTCCATATTTTTTTCGCATACCGCCGCACGCGAAACACCCACGATGCCGAAAATGCGGCACGCTTCCTCGGTCATACCGTCAAGGTCGCACCCGTCGTCCATAGGGTCGATATATACCGTGCTTTGCGCGGTCGAAATATGAAATTTGCCGTACAGCGCGGCACGCGCCTTTAGTTCGCGCGTGAGCGACGCTTCAAAGCTCGAACGGTTGGCGCCCTTAAGGACGATCTCACCGTATTTACAAAGGATTACTTCTTTCATTCGTTTTACCTCAAAATAAACATACCATATTATTATAGCATACCCAAAAGGGAAAAACAAGCCCGCGAACCAAAAAATGCCCGTCTTTTTTCAAAAAAGGCTTGCTTTTTCTTTTGCGCGTGCTATAATAATGACGAAATCAAAGAAGGAATCGGGATAGTGGAGAAAAGAATGGAAAAAGACCCATATCGCTCATCGCGCCTAATGTATATTTTGCAGGCGGCGCTTGAATATTTCGTTTCCCTTATGGTAGCGGGCGCCTTTCTTGCCAAGGTAACGGCGTCTATCGGGATGAGCGACGCCCTAACGGGCATTCTCTCCGCCTTCGTATCGCTCGGATGCGGTATGCAGATCTTCGCCGTGCTTTTAACGCGTAAGAAGCGCGCAAAGCGTATGGTCATCACGGCAAGCGTCATAAATCAGCTTCTTTTTGCCCTTGTATATCTCGTCCCCTTCCTTCCCGAGGACCTTACCATTCCGCGCAGTGCGATCCTTCTTGTCGGGCTTCTTCTCGCCCACACGGTAATGAACATCGTCCACTCTTCGAAAATCAATTGGTTTATGTCGCTCGTGGATGACCACCATCGCGGTGCATTTACCGCCAAGAAGGAGATCGTTTCGCTCATCGGCGGGGTAGTCTTTAACCTTGCGATGGGTGCCATCATCGACATCCTTGAAGCCAAAGGCAACCAAAGGGGCGCCTTCCTCGTTTGCGCCATCACCCTTTTGGGACTCACCGTATTACATACCGCAACGATGCTTTTGGCAAAGGAAAAGGAGAGCGATGCGCCCCCCGTCAAAACCTCATTCCGCGCGCTTCTTCTGGATAAAAACCTTCTTAAGGTCATCCTTTTTTCGGTGCTTTGCAACGTCTTTCAGTACGTTTGCACCCCCTTCCTCGGTGCCTACGAGATCGGGGAGCTTGGCTTTTCGATGACCTTTATCGCGCTCCTTTCCACCGTCGCGTCCTTCACGCGCGCGGGCATCTCTCTCCCTATGGGACGCTTCGCGGATAAGCGCTCCTTTGCCAGCGCCTTAACCGTTAGCTTCGTCATTCGCTCCGCCGCCTTTTTGGCGGTCGCGCTCTCTACTCCCGCGCTTGGAAAGTATCTCTTTCCCCTGTACACCGTCTTGAACGCCGTATCCTTTGCAGGCATTTCGGGCGGTACCATCAATCTCGTTTACGACTATGTGCCGCGAGAGGGAAGGGTCGCCGCCCTCGCGCTCCAAAACGCCGTTGCGGGGGTCGCGGGCTTTCTTACCACCCTTGCCGTCAGCCCCCTTGTGACCCACATTCAAGCAAGCGGAAACACCTTCCTTGGCATCTCCATCCACGCCCAGCAGGTGCTCGCCCTCATTGCCGTCCTTGGCAATCTTCTCGTCGTTCTTTACCTCGTTTTCGTCGTCAAAAAGATGAAACGCACGGGTGTCAATGAATAAACAAAATGCCTTGCCGCGCGCGAGGCATTTTTATTTAAAAAATATTGCAAAAACCTATTGACTTTTATAAAAGAGCGTGTTATAATGTGTAAAGCAATTTGGTTTACACAGAGGTGACTGCCGTGTTTGAGAAAAATCTCCACCTAGCCTACCTTCTCGATTTTTACGGAGAGGTTTTGGGCGAGCGCACGCGCGAGCTTCTTGAAATGTACTATTGCGACGATATGTCGCTCTCTGAAATTGCGGACGCTGTCGGCATCACCCGTCAAGGGGTGCGCGGCGGCATCAAAAAGGGTGAGGAAGCGCTTTTGTTCCTAGAGGAAAAGCTAAACCTCGCATCCAAGCACAAAACGCTGAAGAAGCGTGCGGAAGCGGTGCTTGCGTCGCTCTCTCCCGAGGATGGAGAAACGGCGCTCGGTAAAGCCGCCCTCGCACTCACCGACGCCGTTTTTGAGAAAACCACCGAAAGAGAGGAATGAGCCTTGCTTGAGAGCTTAACCGAAAAATTAGCCAATGCCTTAAAGCGGTTTCGCAGTAAGGGAAAGCTCACCGAGGCGGATGTCAAAGAAGGAATGCGCGAGGTCAAGCTCGCACTTCTCGAGGCAGACGTCAACTTCAAGGTCGTCAAGGAGTTCGTAAAGAACGTCACCGAGCGTGCCGTTGGCGAAACGGTGATGGAGAGCCTTCTCCCCGCACAGCAGATCGTTAAGATCGTCAACGAGGAGCTCATCGCCTTAATGGGCGGCTCGTCGCCCAAGCTCGAAATTTCCTCTCGCCCCCCGACCGTCGTAATGATGGTAGGTCTTCAGGGCGCAGGTAAGACCACCCACGCGGCAAAGATCGCCGCAATGTATAAAAAGCAAGGCAAAAAGCCTTTGCTCGTCGCCTGCGACGTATACCGTCCCGCCGCCATCGATCAGTTAAAGATCGTGGGCGAAACGGTGGGCGTGCCCGTCTTTTCTCTCGGCGACAAGATCTCCCCCGTCAAGATCGCCAAAGAGGGCGTCGCCCACGCAAAGAAAAACGGGTGCGACCTTGTGTTCATTGATACGGCAGGACGCCTTCAGATTGACGAGGTCCTAATGAAGGAGCTCTCCGACATCAAAAAAGAGATCGAGCCCACCGAGATCCTTCTCACCGTCGACGCAATGACGGGACAAGAGGCGGTCAACGTTGCCAAGAGCTTTGACGAGCTTCTTGACATCACGGGCGTCGTCCTCACCAAAATGGACGGCGACGCGCGCGGCGGTGCCGCGCTCTCCGTGCGCTACGTCACGGGCAAGCCCATCAAGTTCATCGGCACGGGCGAGAAGCTCGATATGATCGAGCTCTTCCACCCCGACCGTATGGCGTCGCGCATCCTCGGTATGGGTGACGTGCTTTCGCTGATCGAAAAAGCCGAAGAGGCCATCGACCAAAAGAAGGCGGAAGAGATGGAGCGCAAAATGCGCGAAGCCACCTTTACGCTCGACGATTTTCTTGAGCAGCTTCACGCCCTCAAAAAGATGGGCAATCTCGACCAGCTCCTCGGTATGCTTCCCGGTGTCAAGCCCGGCGCCATCAAGGACCTTTCCGTCGATGAAAAGCAAATGGCGCGCACCGAGGCGATCGTCCTTTCGATGACGAAAAAGGAAAGAATCAATCCCGACATCATCAACGGCTCGCGCAGAAAGCGCATCGCGCAGGGCTCGGGCACCTCGGTTGAGGACGTCAACCGCCTGCTCAAGCAGTTCGACCAAATGAAAAAGATGATGAAGCAAATGACGGGCGGCGGTATGAAGCGCCGCGGAATGTTCGGGCGCGGAATGAAAATGCCCTTTTAATCAGTTCTCAAAAAAATAAAAATACAAAATTTTCGGAGGAAAACAACAATGGCAGTAAAAATCAGACTTACCAGAATCGGCGCAAAGAAGGCTCCCTTCTACCGCGTGGTCGTTGCAGACGGCAGATACCCCCGCGACGGCAGATTCATCGAGGAGATCGGCTACTACAACCCTATGACCGACCCCGTAGAGGTGAAGATCGACGCTGAAAAGGCAAAGAAGTGGCTCGGCAACGGCGCACAGCCTACCGATACCGTAAAGGCTCTGCTCAAGAAGAGCGAGATCCTCTGATAAGGGTATATCACGATGGATTACAAACAGATACTCACGGACATTGCCCGTGCCATCGTCGATACGCCCGAAGAGGTTAAGGTAGAGGAAACGGTAGAAGAGAATGAAGTAAAGCTTCTCCTCACCGTTGCTTCCGACGACACCGGAATGGTGATCGGCAGACACGGCAAGATTGCCAAGGCCATTCGCTCCGTGATGAAGGTTGCCGGCAACAAGGAAGGCAAGCGCATCACCGTTGAGATCGAATGATGCAAAAAAGGCGAGAGATAATCTCTCGCCTTTTTACTTTCTCTGCATCTTGCAATTCCATTTTAAATGTGCTACAATGAAATTGCAGAATAAAAACGAAAAGGAGATCTCAAGATGTCAAACGCAAGCTTCCAGATCGAAAACGGCGTCCTTCTTTCCTACGAGGGCAGCGATTCCGTCTTAGTCATTCCCGAGGGTGTCACGGAGATCGCGGATAATGTCTTTGCATATAAGCCATTCACAAAGATCACCCTGCCCGAAACGCTTAAGTGCATCGGATTCCAATCCTTTCGTGGCTGTCAGCTCGTTACTGCTATTCGCCTGCCCACAGGACTTCGCTGTATCGGTAAGTGGGCGTTTTACGACTGTAACGCTCTTGAAAAAATCATCTTTCCCGAGAGCCTTGAAGAAGTCGGAGAGGGTGCCTTCGGCTCCTGTGATAACCTTACCGAAATTCATCTTTCCCACGGCGCAAAGCGTCTTGTGAGCACCTTCCACGACTGTAACGCTCTTACGTCCGTCGTCGTGCCGGAGGGAGTGGAGGAGCTGCACGGCACCTTCAGCGCCTGTCAAAATCTCGAAGCCGTCACCCTTCCTTCCACCTTGAAGGACCTTGGAAACAGCACCTTTGATTGTTGTTATAAGCTTACCTCCGTCGTGATCCCCGAGGGCGTCACGACCCTCGGCGAAAGCGTGTTCGGCTTTGCAAAAGCTCTTTCAAGCGTCACCCTTCCCGAAACGCTCGAGAGCATCGGCGACGGGGCGTTCAAATACACCGCTTTGACCTCCGTCACTCTGCCGAGAGCAACGAAAACGCTTGGCGGCGGACCCTTCTATCATTGCGCAAAGCTAGAGTATCTTTCCGCTGAGGGGATAGAGGCGATCCCCTCCACCTTCGTTTGCGATTGTGCGCTCTTGACGGAGATCCTGCTTCCCGAAAAGGTCAGCTCCGTCGGAAACTGCGCCTTTGAGGGCTGTGTGTCACTCACGCACCTCACGCTCCCCGAGGGCATTACCGCGCTCCCCGCGTGTACCTTTAAAAATTGCATCGCCCTCCTCTCGGTCGATGTGCCTGATACGGTTACCGAGATCGGCAACGAGGCGTTTGCCTCTTGCACGGCACTCAAGACCTTCCATTCTCCCAAAAAGCTTCGCAAGATCGGCTTCAAGGCGTTTTACGGCTGCAAATCCCTTAACAGTGTCACGAGCCACGGCGGCTTTCTTTCGGTTGCGTCCGACGCCTTTTACGGTTGCAGTGCCTTGGAAAAGCCCCTTGTCACAACCGCACTTCCCAAAGGCTATTGCATCTTTAACGATGCCCTCAACCGCCCCTACGCAGAGTTGCCCGATGCGCATAAGAGATGCTATCGCTATACCGATGCTCCTGTCGATGGGGCGCTTGCAGTTGACGGCGAGGGAAGCTTTGTCCTTGCCCCCTCCACCGAGGAGGAATACGAGGTGCTGATGGCGGCGTGCAACGTGTGGCTGTTCTCGGAGCGCTATACTTCGGGACTTGACGCCAATACGGACGGCGGCATCTACGACGTTACGACCGAGGAGACCTTGACCGATATCTACCCCGAAAATTGCCTCCTTAAAAACGGGGAGGTCATCGGCTTCGTCGATAAGGAAAACCGATATTTTCTTCTCACCGAAACAAGCTGGGGTCGTTATACGGTCGATAAAACCACGGATTCCACAGGTCCCTACGGAGAAGACGAGGTGGATTACACCTCTTATCGGATCGAAAAACGGAAAATTTAACGCAATTTCGGGGGATGCACCACTGGTGCATCCCCCGTCTTTTTATATCGTTATAACAGCTTTTTCCGGTATTCCATTGGGGTGACACCCGTGTGCCTCTTGAACACCTTGGTGAAATATGAGGCGCTCTCAAAGCGAAGGCACGCCGCCACCTCGGCAGGCGTCTGCCCCTCGCGCAAAAGGCGCTTCGCTTCGTTCATTTTTAAGCGGTTGTAGTACTTCATAATGGAAGCGCCCATATTTTTTTTGAAAATTTCGTTCAAAAAGGTCTTGCTGTAAAAGGTCTGACGGCATATGTCGTCCAGCGTGATCTTTTCGTAAAGCCTTGCCTTCATAAAGGCGAGAACGTCGCTCACAAGACTGCTTTCAAGCTCTAAGCTGTCGGTGACAAGCACGATGCTCTCGCGCTCGCTGATCTCCTTGCGGATAAGATAAATAAACAGCTTTTCAATGTTGTTTTCCACCAACTGCTGTGCGCCGAAAATGGGGGTGGAAAGCGGCTTTAGCTTGCTATCAAAGGGGAAAGAGAAGGCTTGCTTGGATTCGTTGATGATGTCCGAAAGGAGCAGCTTCATCGTCTTGTCGAGGGTGATCTTGCGGTCGAAAACCGTAAGGATCTCTGCCGAGCAACGGAAGCAAACGATAAAGACGGACGTATCTCCCCCCGCCGCCTCGTACCTGTGGCTTTTTCCGGGGGAGATCGAGAGAAAATCCCCCTCGCTCATCTCCACGCGCTCCCCGTCGAGGTAGCATACGAGGCTTCCGCTGTCTACGTACGAAAACTCAAAAAACTCGTGCGTTTCCTCGGGGAAAAAGAACCCCTCGGAGAGTGCAAGATTTTCGATGGTGATGAGGTTTTTGACGTCGACCGCCTTTTTTATTTTGTGCGTAAAATACTTTTTCACGCGATCACCTGCCCTTCGTCCCCTTCAGTTTACCATATGCAAGCCGAAAAAACAATAGATTTAACAAAATTTACAACAAAAAAACAATTGTTTTATTTTTTACCATTTTCGGCGTATTTTTTACCTTGCAATCCATCGCGCGTGATGGTATAATAATACTAGAATAATTTACCGAAAGGGGATCAAGATGAAGATCATCGTGGCTTCCTTCCAGTGTGAAGCAAACAGCAGAGCAAAGCTCCACCCCGGAAGATCGGATTGGGAATATTTTAAGGGCAAGGACATCTTTAAGAAGCTTGTCGTCGACAAGATCTTTGAGGAAAACGGCTTTGAGGTCGTTCCCTCTATCTACGCTGTGGCGCTTCCTGCCGCAACCGTAGAAAAGCATATTTTTGACGGATTTGCCGAGGAGATCCTCGAAACCGTCAGAGAAAACCCCGACGCGGACGGCGTTTACATCTTCTTCCACGGCAGTATGGAGGTTGAGGAGATCGGAAGCGGTGAGCTTTATCTTCTCAAGGAGATCAAAAAGGTACTCACGAACGACAAGGCACTCATCGCCCTCAGTATGGACGCGCACGCCAACGTTACCGACGAGCTGACCGACTACGCGCACATCATCAGCGGCTTCAAGACGGTGCCTCACACCGACCAGGTCGCTTGCCAAGAAAGAGCCGCCAAGGCACTTTGCTATTGCTTAAAGAACGGACTACGCCCCGTTTCCTATATGCAGAGAGTACCCTTCCTTTTGAAGAACGACACCCTGCTCACGGGCTACGAGCCCTTAAAAGGACTTATTGCCGAAACGGTCGCCCTTGAAGAGAGTGGGAAAGTGCTTTGCGCCAACCTCTTCCTCGGACACTGCTGGATCGACGCCCCCAACACGAGCGCATCCACCGTTGTGACCGCGCTTGACGGCGACACCGCGGCAAAGCACGCCAAGGACCTCGCAAAGAAGCTCTGGGATACCAGACGCGACTACAAGTTCCTCATCGAGGCAGAGGAGCCTGAGGAGTGCGTGAAGCGTGCCATCGAGGGCAAGGAAGGTCGCATCTTTATTACCGACAGCGGCGACAACACCACCGCAGGCTCCGAGGGCGATACCACGGGCATTCTTCGCCTCTTCCTTGAAGCCGCCCCCGCGAAAAAGACCTGCGTTGCGGGCATCACCGATTTTGACATTGTGGATGGCTATTGGAATCTCAAGGACGGGGACGAGGTCTTCGTAGAAAAATTCGGCGCCAAGGCGATCGTCAAGGCACACGGCGAGATCCTCGGCTGGACCAAGGAGATCATCGGCAGAAGCCTTGCACTCTCCTTTGGCAACGTGGACGCGGTGTTCACCGAGCTTCGCTCCGCCTTCATCGAAAAAGGAAACTTTGACAAGGCAAACGTCGACCTTCTCGGCTATGAGATCGTCGTCGTCAAGCTCGGCTACCTCTTTACGGAGCTGAAGCCCTATGCGGACAGAGAGCTGTTCGCGCTCACCGACGGCGCAAGCTGCGTTGAGCTTAAGCGCTTGGGACTTACGCGCATCCTTCGCCCGATGTTCCCGCTTGACGAGTTTGAGTTCGACCCCTATAAGTAATCAAAACTAAAAATATAAAATTTTAGGAGGAAAACAAAATGGCATACTACAATTCCGAAGAAACCAAAGCAAGAGTCGCAAAGGTAGTGAAGCTCCTTAACGATACCGATACCGATATCGCTATCATCTACTTTGACGAGCTCAACGTTGCAAACGGCTGGTATCTGACCGGCTGGTGCGGCCAGTTTGAGAAGGGTGCAGTGCTTGTCGGCCGCGACGGCACCACGATGCTTCCCGGCGGTCCCGAGAGCGAGCCCTTCGCAAAGCAGGACTCCGCGATCACCGACGTTCGTTGCTTCCCCGTATTTATGGTTCCCGACGAGGAGTATCCTCTCGCAACCATCATCAGCTTCGCTGACCTCTTTGCAGAGCTCACCGCAAAGTTCCCCGTAAAGAAGGTTGGTCTTGTCGGCACCACCGATATGCCTCACGCCGTTTATAAGGACCTCGTTGCAGGTTTCGAGGGCTGTGAGATCACCGACCTCACCGACGAATATCTCAAGTTCCGCTATGTCAAGAGCGATTGGGAAGTTGAGCAGGCAAGAGCCGCAACCAAGCTCGCTTGCCAGGCGTACAAGGCAATGGCTGAAAAGGTCAAGGCAGGCGTCAAGGAGTACGAGGTTGCTGCAGCAGGTGAGGCAGTTTGCCGTGCAAACGGTGCAGACAGCTTTGCATACAGAACCATCGTCGGAAGCGGCGTGCGCTCCAACGCAGTCGTTCCTACCGCCACCAACAAGGTTATGGAAGACGGCGAGATGGTAATGCTCGGTATCGCTCCCAGAATTAACGGCTATGCAGGTACCTTCGGTCACACCATTCCCGTTAGCGGCGAGTACACCCCCGAGCAGAAGCAGTGCCTCAAGGATATGCTTGAGGTTATGAAGGTCACCAAGGATATGCTCAAGATCGGCAACACGGGTCGCCAGATCGACGCCGAGGGCAGAAAGCTCTACGACAAGGGCGGTTACCTCAAGTACCTCGTTTGCCCCTTCGCACACACGATGGGTCTTATGGAAGCAGAGGCTCCCTTCTTCGGTCCTAACGGTGACGATGCGCTGGAGAAGAATATGATCATCAACGTTGACGTTTCCTTCTTCGGTCATCCCACGCTCCACGGTCTTCGTGTAGAAACCTGCTACGTGATCACCGAGAACGGCGCAGAGCCCCTTTGCCCCGAGTTCGAGGAAGAGCTCTTCAACTACATCAAATAATTTTTGGAGGATACGAAAATGTACGGAAAAAAGAACTGGGTATTTTGCGACGGCGACCTTCCCCCCCACGGCGACAATCCTGAGTTCCTCGGTCACGAGGCACTGATGATCACCAACGTCAGCCCCGAGGACGCTCACATTCGCATCAAGGTCATCTTCGAGGACAAGGCTCCCTACGACAAGATCACGCTGGATCTTCCCGCAGAGAGAACCACCTGCCTGCGTCTTGACTACCCCATCGGCAAGGAGCAGTATCAGATCCCCTTCGGTCAGTACGCGCTTCACATCATCTCCGATGTTCCCGTTTGCGCTTGCTTCGGCCGTCTTGACGTAAGACAGAGCAATATGGCTTATTACAGCCTTTCGGGTTACTCCTTCGACTAATCCTTAAAAAAGAGAAGAGCCAAACGCAAATGCGTTTGGCTCTTTTTGCACGCGCACTCCTCTTTTGGCATACAATAACCATATATAAAAGCAAACGGGGAGGAGTGTATGGCGTTTTACGGTGTCTTTAGCGGAAGCTCGGCGGCGCGCGCACGGTTTGAAGGACGCGCGCCGTATCTGTGCGCGCCCGCGCTCCATTTTTCGCTGGACGGCAGAGTCGCCCTATGCCACGACCGCATAGCATCTCTCTCGGCGCTTTTGAACGCAACGCCCTCGCTCTTCGTTGCCACCGCCGCACGCGGCGGGCTCTCCGTCGGCTGCGCGAGCGTCGTCCAGCTTTACAGAAAATACGGCAAAAAAATGCGTCGCTATCTTCCCGTCCCCGCTGCCTTCGCCCTCTACGACGCAAAACGGGGAAGCCTGCTCCTCGGCGCCGCCAAAGGCGAAAAATGCTATCTTGAGGAAACGGGCGGCGCCATCTTTTTTTCTTCCGAGCCCTATCTTCTGCGCGCCCCGATCCCCGTCGACCTCGCCCTCATAAAATAAAAACCGCCGAAAATCGGCGGTTTTTTCATTATTTTTCAAGGAACGTGTAAAGCATCCTTGCCACCTCGGCACGGGTAAGGCTCTCGTTGCTCGTGGGGGCTTTGAGGGCGCCCATCGTGTGGAGCGTGCCGACCTCTGCCCAAGCCCAAACGGGAATATCCCCGCCCATTGCAAACACGGCGGCACTGCCGTCGCACGCAACGTCCATCAGCTTGCAAACGATCACAGCCGCCTCTGCCGCGGTGACGGGGCGATCTGCCTCGAAATAAAGCCCGTCGCCGTTAAAGCTGCCGCGCACAACGCCCATTCTCTGCGCCGTCGCGATATAGGGACGCACGGATGTGGGGATCGAATCGTTGTCGTCAAAGCAGGTGTCAAAGAGAGTGGGCGAGGGGGCAATGCCCGCCATCTTCATTGCCATTGCGGTGAATTCGCCGCGCGATACCGTTTCCTCGGCGTCAAAATACATTCCGTCGCCCGAGAGCCTGCCGAGCATCACACCCGCATCCGAAAGTGCAATGGCGGCAAGCTCGTATTCGGTATCCACAAGATCCTCGTAAACGAGAGAGGACGCGCGCTTCTTTACCGATACGGAGATCTCGGACTCGGTAGAAAAATGTCCGTATTCATCGCGCACAACGTAGGAAAAAACGTCCTTGCCCGTATAGCCTTCCTCGGGCGTATAGCGGAAAGCTCCCGTTTCGCGGTCAAGAAGCGTTAAGGTGCCGTGCTTCGGGTACGAGGTCACACGGAAGAAAAGCGCGTCCCCGTCCGCGTCGGACGCCGTGAGCGTTCCAAAATACGAGATGTCCGTCTGCGTTAAGACGGAGAGCGCACCGCCCGACACCGTGGGTGCCGCGTTCTTCTTTTCCACGAGGCGAATGCGGCAGGTGATCTCAGCGCCGCCCGCAACGCTTCCCGCAGTAAAGGTAAAGGTGCTTTCCTCTACCGTTTCACTCGCGGGAACAAACTTAAGAAGGTCAAGCGCCGATGCGGGGATGGTGTCCCCCTTGTCCACGCGCGAGGAAGAGAGGAGAAGCGAGCCTGTGCCCGCGTCGGGCAGAGAGGTCACGGTGATCATCTTCAAATCGTTCGTGCCAAGGGCTTGCTTAAAGTCCTTTTCGCGAAAGGACACGGGCTTGCCAAGGTAGCCGCTTTTGATGAGCATTGCGTCCTCGGCATACGCCGCCGTCGCGTCGGAAAGCCGTTCCGCCGAGGCGGGAACGAGCAATAACCCAAGACAAAGGATAAGGGCTAGGGAAAGTGTGAGGAGATTTCGTTTCATAGCAAAAAAATCCTTTCAAAATTTATTTGCTATCATTCTTTCCCCGCAATGGAAAAATATACTCAAAAAGTAAAAACTCCTTCTTAAAATGGGATTTTTCCGTTGACAACCCCCCTCCCGTATGGTAAGATGGAAGTGTAGGCGAGAGAGAATAATACGAACCCGCCCTAGAGCCTAAATTTTTAGTGCTTTATGGCACTTGTCGCCCTTGCAAAGTCCGCTATTGCAAGAGAATTTACCGATGCATATACGGATTCTTGCCTTCCAAAACCGAGTTCGTACTATTCTCTCTTGCCTACGGCAAGAAAGGAGCGCTTTTATGAAACATTCCGTTTTGTTCCATAACGCAGACAACCATTGGGATAACGCTTTGCCACTTGGCAACGGCGTGTTCGGCACGATGCTTTACTTTGAGGATGGCACGCTCTATATGCCCCTCAACCATTACGAGGTCTATTATAACATCAACGACAGCGTTCTCCCTTCTAGCTTTGAGGAAGAGGACAAGGCGTTTATTGAGGAAGCCGAGAAAACACTCGGCACCCCCGATTTTCCCTACGGAAAAACGCACGAATCCCGTTTTAAAATGGCGGAAAGCAACAACGCCGTCACCGACGAGCCCTTTACCGAATACCGTATCACCCGCACGCAGGCAAAGAACGAAAAGGCATACGGCATCACCCCGCTTTCCAACACCTATCCGATGACGGGAGATTTTTCCTTCTCCTTTGCGCCATCTCTTTCGGGGGCAGAGCAGACCCTCGCGCTTGACGTCGAGGACGCATCCGTGCGCCTTTCTCTCGAAAAGGAAGGGAAGTGCCTTTCGATGCGTACTGCCGTTCTAAGACAGGATCTCGTCTTAAACGAGATCACGGCAAGCGAAGATGGACTCCTTTCTGTCATTGGCATCTCCTTCGCCCCTTGGCGCGATCTTGATGCTCCCAAAGTCAAATTTGAAAAGATCGACGGCGCGACATTTGTGTATACCGTCACCTACCTTCTCCCCCCCTCGAATAAGCCCTTCGTGTTCTCGGGTGTCGTCCGTCTTATCGGCGCCACCGCCGAGCTTTCCTCGGACGAATACACGGCGTCGCTTCGCATTCTTTCTGAAAACGCGTCCTTCTCCGTCCTGACGGGTGTGTTCACCGATTGGCACTATGCCGACACGGTGGCAGAGGGCATCCAAAAAATGAAGGCGTGGGAAAGCGCACTTCCCGCCCTCAAAGAGGAGCACGCGGCATATTGGACCGCCTTTTTCGACAAGGCGGCGATCCACCTTCCTGACCGCTTCCTCGAAAACGTCTACTACGTCAACCTCTACGCCCTCGATTCCTGCTCGGGCAAGGACGGCGTGATGAAGCACCACGCTTGCGGGCTCAACGGTCTTTGGGCGATCAAGCACCCTAACCTTTGGGGCTCTATGTGGTATTGGGACGTCAACATCCAAGCGTCCTTTGCGGGCGTCTTTACGGGCAACCGCCTTGAGCTTGCCAAGGTGTTCTCAGACGGACTTCGCTCCTATATCACCCGTGCGGAGCGCTTTGCGCTGGAGCATCACGGTATTTCGGGCGTGTCGATCGACTACCCCTATCATTTCTATTACAGCACCTGGCCCTGGTGTGCACAGTACCTTTGGTTCCTCTACGAGTATTCGCAGGATAAGGATTACCTCAAAAACGAAGCGTATCCGCTTTTCTTAAAGCTGTGCGAGTTTGCCTTGGGACTCTTCAAGTGGGATGAGAGCGTGGGCTATTACCGCGTGTATCCCGACATCTCTCCCGAGCAAGGACCTCTCGCGCACGACACGACGGCGACCGTTTCTACGGTCAAATATATGCTTAAGTTCACGCTGGAATCGGCAAAGATCCTTGCGGATGAAGAGAATCCCCTCGTTCCCCGCATCCGTGCGCTTTACGAGCATATGCCCCCCTACGCCGTCGCTAAGGAGGGAATGTGGGGCACCCCCCTCAAGGATTCCCCCGACGCGCCCGACAATCTCTGGTTCCGCCACCCGATGGCGCTGATGCCCATTTTCCCGACGGGCGAGATTGATCCCCTCGTGTCCGACCCCAAGGCGGTCAAGATCGCATCCGACACGGTAGACTTCGTCTTCGACCGCGCCGAGCTCGGTGTTTTCCAAGGTAGCTGGATCGCCGCATCCGCCGCACGCCTCGGCAGAGGTAACGACACCATTCGCGCCCTCTACGAGAGGGGGCTCGACCATATGCTTCGCTCCAACGGCTTAACCGCCGAGGAAACCGACCACTTTATGAACTACTGCCTTATCGGCAGACAGCCTCTTTATTATCCTTGTATGATGGAGTTCACGGGCGAGATGCTCGCGGCGGTCGAGGAGATGCTTCTCGGCTCGCATAACGGCATCATCCGCGTGTTCCAAGCCATTCCCGACGGCGCCCCCCACTACGCCGATGCGTACAGATACGGCTACCCCATCCAAGAGCAACACCTGCGTACGGTGAATTATCCCGCTTGGCGCGACGTCCGCTTTGATAAGCTCCTTGCCAAGGGGGCCTTTGAGGTGAGCGCCGCACTCACAGATGGCGCACTCGCTTATATTAAGGTCCATAGCCAAAAGGGCGGTAAGGCGCGCGTCACCTCTCCCTTCCTCACGGGAGAATACAAGGTGTTCCTTGACGGCAAGGAGATCGCATCTAGCTTTGAAAACGGCATTCTCACCTTTGACACCGAGGAAGGAAACGAGTACCTCGTCGCCAAAGCCCCCGATGCCACCGTTCCCACAGAAGAAGCGGCACCCGCATCCCCCCTTACGCACTTAAGCTCGGGCAAACGCAAGCTCTTTATTGGGGAAGACAGCGATACTGCCTATTACCGTGCGCTCGACGGCGCAACGCGTGAATGGTACGTTGGCAACATTCGTCACGTCAACCACACCCTCTATAAGTTTGATATGGGTGCCCTTACCGAAAAGGAATATTGGACGGAATTTCCCGCCCAAGCCCATCTCGATAGCGGCAGAGGAATGAAGTGTATGCGTTTCACACCCGTCCGTGCCGAGGGCTGTGCCTTCACCCCCAAGCAGGGCTACGGCTTTAAGAACGCAGGCGGCATCACCGCCGTTGACCGCGAAGCCCCCGATCTTTTGCGCCGCGACTTCTTTGAGGGCACGGGTGACGCCGAGTTTATCATCGAAGCGCCCCGCGGACAGTACGAGCTTCTCGTCGTTTCGGGCGATGCCGAGGAAGCGTCCGTCACCCGCCTTGCAACAGAGCAAGGGTATGTGGCAGGCGGCAAGCGCATCCCCGCAGGCAGATACCAATGCGAGCTTGTGCCCATTATGCAAAAGAAGGATGCGCCGATGCGCCTCTTCATCTCCACCGAGGCAGGGATGAAGTGGAAAATCAACCTGATCGTCCTCAACGTCCACAAGGGATACTAAAACAAAAAAAGAAAAGAGCAAGCACACACGTGCTTGCTCTTTTTTGAAAAATCAATGTCCGTTTTTCTTTCTTTGGAACAGCTTTACAAGCTCGACCACGGGAATGACGGTAAGACCGAGTCCAATCGCGAGCAAATACTCGACAAGTCCAACGCTTGCGAAGCCGAAAGCGTTTGCAAGGAAGGGGATCTC
>JAZSBJ010000002.1:0-3545 GCA_045602305.1 Eubacteriales bacterium
ACATAGGCATATTGGCAAGATGGGTTTGAAAACGCCAATCCTCGCCGCTTTTTAAAGAGGTGGAAGCAAATACACCGTCAATGCCAAGCTCTTGCTTGTGCGCCGTCATATCCTCGACGACCGCCTTCAACGCCTTGAAGGAACGAATCTCGTCCATCGACTTGTAGGTGGTGGCGCGGTTTTGAAGCGCAAAGTATTTGTCAGTGATCTCTTCATTATAAATGATGCCATAGCCCTCAACCACGTAAGGAATGCCGTAAACACCGTCACCGTCGGTGATGGCAAGCGTTTTATCGGTCAAATGCTTATAAAGCTCGCTATTCGAAAGATCCAAGCAATAATCCTTCCAAGCCGCATAGCCGATAGGACCGTTGATTTGGAAAATGGCGGGGGCATCCGCTTTCGCGATCTCGGATTTCAGCGTCTGCTCATAGGTGCCCGAAGCGGCAGTGACCACACGGACAGGAACGCCCGTTTCTTCTTCATATACGCGAGCGATCTCCTCGTATTTTTCTGCAATCTCAGGCTTAAAGTTAAAGAAATATACGCCGTCTTTTTTTCCGCAGGAGCAAAGGGATAAAAGGGTTAAGGAAAGCACGGCAAAGAGCAATGTTTTTTTCATACGATATCTCCTTTTTGGTCTATCTGCCGTTAGTTTGAGCAAAACGAAGAAAAACATACGCCATTATGTCCATAAAGAAAAAACGGCAGATTACTCTGCCGTTTTTTGGATTTATTCCACATCAATGATGCGTTCTTTAAAGGTTTCTATATCGCGTTTTGTCATCGCGTTGCCCGTTGCGGGGACCTTGCGCTTGCGGTATCCTTCCGCGTTCTCAAAGAGCGTCGAGGAAGAGGGCTCCGCGCCCACCACGCGTGTCTTGGGGGGCTTGACCGTAAAGAGTGTGTTTCCGCCCGCCGTTCTCGTTGCAACCTGTGGTACAAGCTCGGAAGAAATGAGAATGGCGCGGTCTTGGTTCGAGCGAATCACAATGTCCTTCGGCTTATCAAGATAAATCGCCGCCACTGCGGGAGATTTGGTGGAATAGACGCCCGTGATCTTTTTACGGGGCGATTTGGTTTCGTAAAGTGCCATCGGGATGCGGACGCCCTTGCCGTTTTCAAATACCACAAGCACCTGATGCTCGGGACGGAATTCGGTAATAACCTTGCAAAGCAGGGGGATCTCCCCCTGCTCCATCTTCAGCTTTGCAGGCAAGAAGTCGCCCATTGCGGACGCCTTTACGGGCTCAAAATCCGCAACCTTGGCGCGATAGAGCTGTGCCTTGTTTGTCAAAACCACAAATTCGGCGAGGTTGTCGGTATCCTCTTCGGAGAGAATAAAGTCGCCTTCCTTCAGCTTTTGTAGATCGTTGCCGCGCAAGGACTGCGAGGTGATCTTCTTGAAATAGCCCTGTGCTGTGGTCACGAGGCGCACGTTGTAGTTTTCGATAAAGTCGTCTTTCTTGAGGACGTTGATCTCCGCGGCATCCATAATTTGCGTCTTTCTCGGCTTGCCGTGGCGACGCTTGACTTCCTTGAGCTGCTCGATCAGGACGCCCTTGAGCTTTAACTCATCCGCCAAGATCTCCTCAAGCTCGGCAATTTCCTTTTGCAAAGCCTCGACCTCTTCAATGCGGTGAGTAATATACTCACGGTTGAGGTGACGGAGCTTGATCTCGGCGATGTATTCCGCTTGCACCTTAGAAAGGTCAAAGCCCTTCATCAGATTTGCAACGACTTCACTCTCCTTTGCAGTAGAGCGAATGATGGAGATCGCCTTGTCAATATCAAGAAGAATGGTAGCAAGACCGAGAAGCAGATGGAGCTTATCCTTTTTCTTGCCAAGATCGAAGGTCATCTCGCGGCGCATACAGCCAAGACGGAAGGTGATCCACTCGCTTAAGATCTCGATCACACCCATCAAACGGGGAGAGCCGTTGACCAAAATGTTGAAATTACAGTCGAATGTGTTTTCAAGTTCGGTGAGATAATAGAGCTTGTCCATCACGGCGTCAGGATCGGCACCGCGGCGCAAATCAAAGGTGAGGCGCAAGCCGCCAAGGTCGGTAGCATCGCGGAAATCCACGATATCCTTCATCTTGCCCGCCTTGACAAGATCCCCCACCTTTTTAAGAATGCTCTCAATACAAGAGCTATACGGAATTTGGAACACGTCAATGCAGTTTCTCTGTGCGTCGTAGGTATATCTTCCGCGCAAGCGCACGCTTCCAACGCCCGTCGTATAGATCTTCTTCATCTGCTCACGGTCATAAAGCAGCGTGCCGCCGCCCGAAAAATCGGGGGCTTTGATGATCTCAAGCATACGGTCGACGGAAACCTTGGGGTTTTTCAGAATGGCAATGGTGCCGTCACAAACCTCGCCAAGGTTAAAGGAGCAAATAGAGCAAGCCATACCGACCGCAATACCGAGGTTGGGAGAAACGAGGATATTGGGAAAGGTGGTGGGCAAGAGTGTAGGCTCTTGCATCGTGTTGTCGTAGTTGGGAATAAAATCTACGGCATTCTTGTCAATGCCCGAGAAAAGCTCGGTACAAAAGCCGTCGAGCTTCACTTCTGTATAACGCGAGGCGGCATACGCCATATCGCGCGAATACTGCTTGCCAAAGCTTCCCTTCGAATCCACAAAGGGATGAAGAAGCGCTTCGTTGGCGCGCGTCAAGCGCACCATCGTTTCATAGATGGCGGCGTCGCCGTGCGGGTTTAAGCGCATCGTCTGACCTACGACGTTGGCGCTTTTGGTTCTTCCGCCCGTGAGAAGCCCCATCTCATACATCGTATAAAGGAGCTTGCGGTGGGAAGGCTTAAAGCCGTCGATCTCGGGGAGTGCGCGGGAAATGATTACGCTCATAACATAGGGCATATAGTTCTTTTCCAGCGTTTCCGTGATGGGCTGATATGTGATCTCCGCTTCTTGCATCGGAATATTGATTTCTGTTTTTTTCTTTCGAGCCAAGGTGATTGCTTCCTTTCGGGAATTTAGTTACAAAAGATGTGCCGCTTTCGGTTTTGCGTGCTTTCGACTATAGCTTGATAATTTGATGTGCCGCCGCGCGGATCATTCGGTTATAAAGCGCAAGTCCTAAGCCGTCCGACGCGGGCAAGGGTGCGTAGATCGCGTCAAAATTCTCCTTGTCTGCCTCACGCAAAAGGCGGAAAAGGCTTTTTGCTTGCCTTGCCATATCCTGCTCTGCCCCTAAGGGATAGAGGGAGAGTGAGGGGATAGAAAAGCCCTCTGCTTCCTCATCATATGCAAGATATGCAATGCGTCCTTCTTGTTCTGCTAAGAATTTTCTTCTGTTTTCGGAAGTTCCTTCCAACTAATAGAGGGGTGCTTTGGGGGCATAGTGGCGGTATTTCATCCCGGGTGACAGCACCGTTTCCCCTTCCTTCAATGCGCTTTTCACGGCATCTGCAACGCGAACTTTGAGATTCAGCGCTTCGAGATCCTCAAGCGTAACGGCGCCGGGGCGCAAAAGAAGCAAGGAGCCGTCCTCTTCAATTTTAAGTCGGATCGTAGCCAT
>JAZSBJ010000003.1:0-21709 GCA_045602305.1 Eubacteriales bacterium
CCAGGTGTGGGATGTTGACGATGCCCTTGACGCCGATGGTGGCGGGGGTGAGGAAGTCGGTCACTTAGGTCGCGATCTTGCCCGATGCGAGTGCCGCCTTGAGATCCTCGGCGTTGACGAGGTCAGCGCGTGCGAGGTTGATGATGTGTACGCCGTCCTTCATCGAGGCGATGGTCTTTGCGTTGATCATACCCTTGGTCGTTTCGGTTGCGGGAACGTGCAGGGTGATGTAGTCTGCCTTGGCGTAGATCTCGTCGTAGGATGCCGCCTTTTCGATGGCACGCGAGAGGCTCCAAGCCGCGCCGACGGTGATATAGGGGTCACAGCCGACGACCTTCATACCGAGGTGGGTTGCCGTGTTTGCGACCATACCGCCGATGGCACCAAGACCGATGACACCCAGCGTCTTGCCTGCAAGCTCGTGACCGACGTAAGCACCCTTGCCCTTTTCGACTGCCTTTGCGGCGTCGGGGTTGCCCTCAAGCGTCTTTGCCCACTCGATACCGCCCGCTACGTCACGCGCCGCAAGGACGAGTGCCGCGATGGCAAGCTCCTTTACGCCGTTGGCGTTTGCGCCGGGGGTGTTGAATACGACGATGCCCTTTTCGGCACACTTGTCGAGAGGGATGTTGTTGACACCCGCGCCTGCGCGCGCGATGGCGCGAAGCTCAGGGTTAAAGTCCATTTCGTGCATCGACGCGGAGCGCACCATAATGGCGTCGGGGTTTTCGATGCCCTCGGCAACCTCGTAAATGCTCTTATCAAACACGTCGGTACCGCACGCGGCGATCTTATTGAGAAGCTGAATTTTTTTCATTTTGTCACTCTTTTCCGCGAAATCAGCCCTTGGGGTTCTCTTCCGCAAATTTCTTCATAAAGGCAACGAGTGCCTCAACGCCCTCGTAGGGCATAGCGTTGTAGATGGATGCGCGCATACCGCCGACCGAGCGGTGACCCTTGAGGTTCACAAGACCTGCCTTTGCGGCGTCGGATGCGAACTTGGCGTCAAGCTCCTTGTCGCCCGTCACGAAGGTCACGTTCATCATCGAACGGCTACCTGCCTCAACGGGTGCGGTGTAGTAGCTCTGACTGTCAAGGTAGTCGTAAAGGAGCGACGCCTTTCTTTCGTTGCGGCGCTTCATCTCCTCAAGACCGCCCATACCGAGGATCCACTCGTAGACGAGCTTTGCGATATAAATGCAATAGCAGGGAGGGGTGTTGTACATCGAGTCGTTCTCCGCCATCGTCTGCCAGTTGAGCATCGTGGGGGTTTCGGGGCGTGCCTTGCCGAGAAGGTCCTCGCGAACGATGACGATGGTAAGACCTGCGGGAGCCATATTCTTTTGCGCGCCTGCGTAGATCACGCCGAAGCGGGAAACGTCCACAGGCTCGGAAATGATGCAAGAGGACATATCGGCAACGAGAGGAATGGAGCCCGTGTCGGGAATCTCGGGGAACTTGGTGCCGAAGATGGTGTTGTTGTAGCAGATGTGTACGTAGTCGGCATCGGGACGGAGATCGGATACCGAGAACGCGGGAATGCGGCTGAAGTTGTCAAGGGCGCTGGAAGCGGCGATCTGCACGTCGCCGTACTTCTTTGCTTCCTCGTACGCCTTTTTGGAGAACTGACCGGAAACAATATAGTCTGCCTTGCCGTCGGGGGAAAGCAGGTTGAGGGGAACTGCTGCGAACTGGGTGGAAGCACCGCCCTGCAAGAACAGAACCTTGTAGTTGTCGGGAATGTTCATCAGCTTGCGAAGCGCAGCCTCTGCGTCCTTAATGATCTCATCGTACACCTTGGAGCGATGGCTCATTTCCATCACGGACATACCCGAACCCTTGTAGTTGAGCATATCGCGTGCAGCTTCCTCAAGAACGGGAATGGGAAGCATCGAGGGACCTGCGGAGAAATTAAAAACTCTTTCCATAATTTTTGCACCGTACGGTGCGTCCTTTCTTTCTGGCGAGCAGAATGATTACTATATAAAACAATATACTACTATTATACGGGCTCGACAAAAAATTGTCAAGAAGCAAAAAACCTCAAAACGACATTTTTTATAGAAAAATGTAAAAAATTTTTGTGCAATAACACCGAAAAGCAAAAAATAAAAAAAAAGTGTTGACAAACCCGTAATTTCGTGCTATAATAACACGGTCGACCCAAGAAACCGAATATTTGGCGGAATAGCTCAGTGGCTAGAGCATCCGGTTCATACCCGGCAGGTCATAGGTTCAAATCCCATTTCCGCCACCAGGCCCGTTGGTCAAGCGGTTAAGACACGGCCCTTTCACGGCTGTAACATGGGTTCGATTCCCGTACGGGTCACCACGCCCGAAAAAAGCACTCTTTGAAGAGTGCTTTTTTCATTTTCGGGCGTGGTGACCCGTACACGAAATCTCGCCCGGCGGCGAATGCCGCGTGGGTGCGTAAGGCGCGACGAAGGCACGGCCTCCGCTTGCGAGAGGTCTGCAAGGAGCGACTCGCTGCCCGCAGGGCAGATACCCGTAGGCCCCCGAAGCACTCTTCAAAGAGTGCTTTTTTCATTTTCGGGCGTGGTGACCCGTACACGAAATCTCGCCCGGCGGCGAATGCCGCATGGGTGCGTGAGGCGGGGCGAAGAGCAACGCCCGCTTGCGAGGCGGCGGCAAGCCCGCATCCCCCGATTTTTCCGAAGGAAAAAGTCGGCTCCGTACGGCTCCACGAAAAACCGCCTCAAGAGAGGTGCTTTTTTCATTTTCGGGCGATTCGATTTGCCTGAGATGGGATAAAAAATGCCAATTGTATGTGACTTAAAGTCCGTTGTGAAAAAAGTCACTTTTTATTATAATGTTTATATCACACAAGGAGGCAATTATGGATATTAAAATCGCAGTAGGAAAACGCGTTAGAGAATTGCGCAACAAAATGGGAATCAGTCAAGAAGAATTGGCAAATATTGCAGAGCTCGACAGGACTTATATCACAAGCGTAGAGTGTGGAAAAAGGAATATTTCGGTAATCAATATTGAAAAACTTGCCATCGCGCTTAAGGTAACGCTAAAAGAATTTTTTGATTTTTAATAGGAGAAGCAAATGACAAAGATAGAATTGTTTGAAGAACTAGCTCAAGTCGACGAGAACGGATATAGTCGATGGGTAAGCGTTGACGAGTTCGTTGGTAAGTATCAAGGCTTACAGCTTCTTAATGGTGCAGGCTGGTCTAGAGACGATGGTCCTTTTGGAAGAAAATATATCGTTGAAAGAGATAAAAGCAGGACACCCGGCAACAGAACCGATGCGATAAGAACGGCTGGGTTTAACACAGGCGATCCCTATTCTTCCTACATAGACCCTACTATAAAGCGTGTAATCCAATCAAGAAGATGTGTTGTTCTTGGTACTTCCAATCCTGAGGTTGACCATAAAAACGGGATGAAGAACGAAGGGCGCGTAATGATGAACGAAGACCAACGATTGGAAGATTTTCAACCGTTAAGCAAGGCGGCAAATGACGCTAAGCGTCAATATTGCAAGGAATGCCGTCGCACAGGTGTTCGTTACGATGCAAAGCAGCTTGGGTACCCTATGTCTTATTACAAGGGCGGAGCCAATCACAACAACGAAGAAAACGCTTGTGAGGGCTGCTATTGGTATGATCCGCTTGAATTCAAAAAGCATTTAAAAGGAGATCATTAAATGTCGAATCAACTTGAAGCAGATTTAATTAGATGTGCTAAAATGATTTCTGCGGATTGGAGTATGCAAAACAACTATCAAGACCGTAGAACAAACTTCATCTATCGCACGGCAACACTGGACGACTGCTTGGAACAAATAAAACTGACGGGTGTCGACCAAGATTATGCACTGCATAGATGGTATAATTATATGACCTCGGTAAAATGCGAGCATTTGTTTTGTGAGTTTGGTGCGATCCACGAGGAAGATATTTATAATCACGATGTAGATATTTATATTGGCAGAGAGCCTTTTGACGTAAAGCTTACAATATATCCAGCAAAGCTTTCTGATAGACCTTATAATTTAAGAACGCGTCAAGGAAAAAATCAAATGATAAAATGGTATTATGCAAATCAATCTCAACAGGCGAGAAAACAACTATTAAATCGTCTTTATGTCGTTTGCGATGGTGCTAATGCCTATGAGTGCTTGCAGATGAAAAGTGATTTTCCGTTGCTAAGACAAAAAATCAAGGCATTTATGGAAACCGCTTTAACTGATGGCGTTAATTCAATTACAATAACAGACAATGGTAGAAGTTATCCTCTGCGGAGCGAGATAATCTACATAGCTTATTAGTCCAATTACTCCTTAATCAGACAATGCAAAAATTCAACTGTTGAATCGGATTTGCATTCTCTTGCGTTGTCCGCTTTAAAACGGCGGTGCTGTTGCATATAAACTTTATATTTGCCGTACTTCCGCATAATTTTTTCGATGGTGTCGAAAGACATCAAGCCTTCATTGTTGTAACTTAGGAAGATGTACTTGAACTTGGCGTTTTTGATAAGTTCAGCAAAGGCATCTGCAACCTTGCTTTTCATGCAAAACACGCTTTTTTGGTCTGCATAATCACGCAAACCCGTTTTGCCTTTTATTTCAGGATTATCATATCTTGCAATCGTTTCAAGGATGTGGTAGTTAGAACAATACTGCCTTGCGTTATAAGGGGGATCAAGATACAAAATGTCACCTGAAATATTCTTTATAAGCTCGCTTATATCTTCATTATAAACTTCACAATGAACCGATCCTTGCATAATCGGGAGAGCGGTTAGTTTCATTTCTTTTAATGCAGATTTTTTTAATTTTTTAAGGTAAGCACCATACACGGAAGCCGTATTTGCGTACTTATCGATGCTGTTAATCAAAGAGCCAAGCAAGAAGAAATATTCGTTTTCGTTGATTTTGCCCTGATTAAACCAATCTTCAATAGCAATTCTTATAGCATCACACTTTTTAGCGTTAAAGGCAGAGAAATATAGCCTTCTAAACGCTTGCCCTTCCGTGCCCTCGTAAGAATAGTTTTTATATATAAAACCTTCTACTCCTGCTAAAGCATCTAGTTCTGCAACAAGTTGATTACAGCGATCTTTATCCAAGTTTCCGTTGTTTTCAATCATGTGCTTGGTTATCACATAACTGTAGTATTGAATATCGTTGGCGATGATGGCATAGCCTTGTTTCTTAAAAGAACCGCTAACAACGCCCGTTCCGGCAAACAAATCAGCGAAAATCATATCGGACGGAGATCTCTGCTCGTTGCATGATTTTAATGTCTTTGAAATGGACGATTCTAAAAAATCAATTAAAGAATATTTTGAACCAATATAATTCATTAGTTAGTCCTCCGCTATAACGATGGTGTGTGTTTGACAAAAGCTTTCAAACGCTTTTTTCGCCAAGCGGCTGGGGTTATAGCTTCCGTTTTCCCATCTGTTAATGGTAGCGAAGCTAACGCCAAGTTCGCGCGCCAACTCCTCTTGAGAAAGTTTTAGCCTCGTTCGAACATATTTTACTTTGTCTGCAAAGCGCATAGCGACATCTCCGTTCCTAACAATAAATATCAAAAACATTATAACACTTTTTATAACATTTGTAAATAGGGTGTGAGGAAGTATTTTTGAAAAAAGGCAGCGATTATGGGTGGCAAGCCCGCATTCACCGGTTTTTCCGAAGGAAAAAGTCGGCTCCGTACGGCTCCACGAAAAACCGCCTCAAGCGAGTCCTTTTTTCATTTTCTTCTTGACATCCTCTTTGCCATAGGGTAAAATGAGATCAGGAACGAGATCAAGAAGAAAAGGAGAAGAAACGATGCTCTACACACCCCTTACCAAGAAAGCGTTAAAGCTCTCTTTTGAAGCCCATAAAAACCAAGTGGACAAGACGGGGCTCCCCTACGTGTTTCACCCCTTTCACCTTGCCGAGCAAATGACGGATGAAGTGTCCTGCGTGTGCGCGCTCCTGCACGACGTGATCGAGGACACAAGCTACACCTTTGACGACTTGCGTGCGATGGGCTTTCCCGAGGAGGTCATCTCCGTTTTGACCCTCCTCACGCACGACGAGAGCGTTCCTTATATGGAATATGTGGAAAAGATCAAGGAAAACCCCATCGCCGTGCGGGTGAAGCTTGCCGATCTCGCGCACAACAGCGACGAAAGCCGCCTTGATGCCGTGGACGAATACGCTATGCGCCGTGCCGAAAAATACAAGCGGGCGACAGCGCTTTTAAGCGAGAGCGCAGGGGAGCGTGGGTGATGGGAAAGAAAAGCGTTCTCGTTCTCGGCGTTGGCGGTACGGGCGTTTCTGCGGTATATTCCTTTGAAAGAAGGCTCCGAAAAACCGAATACCGAGAGAAGACGGGCGCCCATATCGTTTCCATCGTTTTTGACACGGCCTTTCCGAGGGAAAAGGTGCATCCTGTGACGGAGTTCTCCTTGGACGTCGGGATGCGATGGGAGCGCGTGCGCGATTATTTGGGGCACGAGGTCTGGGGCGACGCCCAAGCGTACGATCCTATGCCCTTCGAGGGTGCCGTTTTTACGCGGCGCGAGGCGTATATGTCGTTTCTTTTCGTGATGCAAGAAGATGGAACGAGAGAGGCGTTCGACCGTGTCCTATCACAGCTTTGCCCCGATGAAAACGGTACCGTTTGGGTCTACCTTGTGGCGTCCTTGGCGGGAAACATCGGCTCGGGAGCGGCGCTCCCGCTTGCTTTGTATATCAAGGGGCGGTTGCGTGCGCTCTTTCCCGGTGTCCGTGTCGAGGCTTGCGCGTTTTTGATGCTTCCCGAGGTGTACGATCCGCGCTTGGAAAGTGTAAGGATGGGCTATGAGAGGTTTTACGTAAATACGTACGCCTTTTTCCGCGAGCTTTCGGCAATAGAGGGTGCGGCGCTGGAGGGGAAATTTTCGGGGCTGTGTATCGGGCACAAAGATACCGCTGTCGGCGTGCTTTTCGACGCCGCCGACGCCCGCTTTCACACACCCGATGCGCGTCCCTTCGACCGCGTGTGCTTGAAGGGAAGGTCCTCCCCCGATGCGACGGTTGCCTCGCACTACGAGGCGATGGCGAACGAGATCTATATGCTGGCCTGTACGGGAATGGGATGCGATTTCTTTTTCTCTCCCGTTTCGGCGCCTGCCTATACGGATGTTTTGAAGAAAAATGCAAAGGAGTTTTTTATGGGAAATAATCTTTTTGAAATCGACGGGGGAAGCTTGCGGAAATATCGCGGCAACGAAAGCGCTGTTTTTGTGCCTTTGGGGGTGAAAACGGTGGACACAAAGGCCTTTGAGGGGTGCGATGCGGTGAAAGAGATCACGCTCCCCGAAACGGTATCCGTTTTTAATCACGCATCTCTTGGCGCGATGCCAAGGCTTAAGAAGGTGACCTTTTTGGGAAAAGAGAAGCTTACCACACGCACGATGATCTTTTACAGATCCGTCTCTCCCCTCTCCATCGTTTTTGCAGGGGATAGCGAGACCTTTTTGAAGAGCGTGGCACCCTATACGATCGTCGATTATGAGTACGACCCCGACCTTGGCAGAGATACACGCGTTTCACGCACCTATTACCCGTTAGCTCATAGCCTTGGAGATCAGATCGTATACAAGGTCACCTGCCTCGGCGACGGAAAAAGCTTTACCTTGAAGGGCGACGGCGGAAAGCCCGTCGATTAAAAGAGCACACAAAGAGAGCCCCCCTTGCGACAGGGCTCTCTTTTTTATGGAAAATTCCCCAAAAAATTCCCGAAAAACCTTGATTTACGCGGGAAGGTCTGCTATAATTAAAATGAACAAAAATTTTTCATAAGGAGAGAATCTATGGCAGTTACATACATTGTAAACGGTAAGATCGTTCTTCCCGACAGTGTCGTTTGCGATAAGGCGCTTGCCTTTGATACGGACACGGGCAAGATCGTCGGTGTTGTAGACGCTGTGCCTGCGGGCGCGGATACCATCGATGCCGCGGGCGACTACATCGCGCCCGGCCTTGTGGATATTCATATTCACGGCTATCTTGGCGAGGACACGAGCGATGCAAAGCCTGAAGGCATTCGAAAAATGGCGTACGGCGTTGCAGAGAACGGCGTTACCGCATTCCTTCCCACCACGATGACGGTGGCGAAGGCAGAGATCGAGGCGGCGCTTGACGCGGTGCGTTCTCTGAAAGAGGAGAGCCGCACGTGGGACGGCGCGGAGATCATCGGCGTACACGCCGAGGGACCCTTCATCAACCCTTCTAAGAAGGGCGCATAGGCAGAGGAAAACATCCTTGTACCCGACGCGGACTTCATTCTCGACAACGCGGATATCATTACCTCGGTGACTTTGGCACCCGAAATGGACAAGGATCACGCGTGCATCAAGAAGCTCGCCAAAGACGGCAGAGTTCTCGTTTCGATGGGACACACCGACGCGACCTTTGCGGAAGCAATGTCGGCAGTGGCGGACGGCGTTTCGCACGCAACCCACCTCTTTAACGCAATGTCGGCACTTGCACACCGCAACCCCGGTGTTGTCGGTGCGGCGCTTGCTTCGGACGGCGTTTCGACCGAGGTGATCGCGGACACCTTCCACATCAATCCGGGTCTTTATACCATCATCGCCAAGGCAAAGGGCGACAAGATGGTCCTCATCACCGACTGTACCCGTGCGGGCGGTATGCCCGACGGCGAGTACACGCTCGGCGGTCAGCCTATTTTCTTAAAGGGCATTGAGTGCCGCCTTGCCGACGGTACCATCGCGGGCAGCGTTTTGAAGCTCAACAACGCAGTGAGAAACGTGCTTGCACACACGAGCCTCTCGGTCAACGAGGTGTTCAAGATGGCATCTTTAAACCCCGCAACGGCAATCAAGGCTTCGGACCGCATCGGCTCGCTTGAGGCGGGCAAGGACGCAGATATCATTATCGTTGACGACGAGATCAACGTAAAGAGAACCATCAAGAAAGGAAGAACCATTTATGTCGCTTAAGTTTAATGCACCTCTTGATCCCGGCTTTATGCCGATGGCGGTGGTTTACCGCGATTTTGAAGCAAAGGTTAAGGCAGAGGGCGGAGAGCCCCTCACCATCGGCCTTGAGAGAAACGACGGACTTGTTTCCGTTTACACCGTGGAAGTATTCAAGGACGGCACGGGCCACGACGAGGAGAACCACGAGTTTGTGGAGAGAATCGTAAAGACGCTTCTTTGGACGCGCGGCGGCTACAAGCTCATCATCGCGGGCTCCAAGGTGATCGCCGACAAGATCAAGGCAGACTACTCCGTGGGCGGCTACCGCGACTTTGACCGCGACTTTATGTCGGGCGTGTACGAGGCACCCTTTGAGGTCGTTCACGTTCCCTTTGACAAGGCACCCGTGGAAAACGAATCCGCAGCACCCGTAGGACGCCACCTCGACGGCTGCCGCATCGGCTTCGATGCAGGCGGAAGCGACCGCAAGGTCAGCTCGGTCGTTGAGGGCGAAGCAACCTATTCCGAGGAAGTCGTTTGGTTCCCCAAGCTCCAAAACGATCCCTCTTATCACTACGAGGGCATTATGTCCGCGATGAAGACCGCGGCTTCCAAGATGCCTCGCGTGGACGGCATCGGCGTTTCGACCGCAGGTGTCGTCATCGGCAACCGCATTATGACCTCGTCCCTCTTCCTTAAGGTAAAGAACGAGAACCCCGAAGCCTTCGAGAAGGTCGTTAAGACCATTTATACCGACATTGCAAAGGAGCTTGGCGACGTACCGATCGAGGTTGCAAACGACGGCGACGTTACCGCCCTTGCAGGCGCTATGGACCTTGGCGACAACAACGTTCTCGGTGTTGCAATGGGTACGAGTGAGGCAGGCGGCTACGTAGACGGCAACGGCAACATCACGGGCTGGCTCAACGAGCTTGCCTTCGTTCCCGCGGACTACAACAAGGACGCGATGGTGGACGAGTGGTTGGGCGACTACGGCTGCGGCGTTAAGTACTTCTCGCAGGATTCCGTCATTAAGCTCGCTCCCGCCGCAGGCATTGAGCTTGACGAGAGCGCATCGCCCGCAGAAAAGCTGAAGGTCGTTCAGGGCCTTATGGCACAGGGCGACGAGCGTGCCGCAAAGATCTATGAAACCATCGGCGTATACTTCGGCTATGCCGTAGCGTACTACGCACTCTTCTACGATATTAAGCACGTGCTTTTGATGGGCCGCGTTTCCTCGGGTGAGGGCGGAAGCATTCTTCACAAGAATGCAGAAAAGGTGCTCGCAGGTGAGTTCCCCGAGCTTGCCAAGAAGATCACCATTCACCTGCCCGACGAGAGTTCTCGCCGTGTGGGACAGTCTATCGCAGCGGCGAGCCTGCCCCTCATTAGATAAGGGGCTGACGCCTTTTGGCATCTTTCCCGTTCTCCCGCGCTCGCAGTATAAAATACAGCTTCGGCGTGAGAGCGAAAAATCTGCTCAAAACTCGCCTAGCCCCTTGGCAAAAAGAGGGGCTGCGGCACAGAGCGTGACGCCTTTTGGCATAGCCGCGAACAAAAAATGTTTTTATAAGATTAAGGCGAGAGTTCATCTCTCGCCTTTTTTCTTGACAAACCAAAAGCATTGTGCTATGATAAAGGCGAAAAAACAAAAAGGAGATTTGGTATGGTCAAGCATATGATCGTATGGAAGTTTAAAGACGAGATCGCGGACAAGCGTGCGGCGGCAGAGGAGATCAAGGCAGCGCTTGAGGGGCTTGTCGGCAAGATCGACGGGCTTACCGAGATGCACATTCTCACAGAGGGGCTTCCGTCGTCCTCGGGCGACCTGATGATGGATTCTACCTTTGATAGCGTAGAGGCACTCGGTGTGTATCAGAAGCACCCGCTTCACGTGGCGATTGCGGACGGACTTGTGCGTCCCAGAATGGCGGCGCGCCAAGCATTTGACTATATCGTAGAATGACGGCGTGACGCCCTTTGGCATAAAAAGGACGAGAGATAAACTCTCGTCCTTTTTGTTTTTTATACTCCATAAAGAATGTGCAGGTTGCGGATCGTGCGGTCGGAAATGGTGTCGTTGACGGCGTAGGCGTGGGCTTCCAGGCTCGCGTTTTCCTTTTGCGAGAGGGCTTGCTCTCGCAGACACGCAGTGAGCGCTTGCGCGATCTTTTCGATCTGTGCCGTTTTCTTCTCGACCTCGCTTTGTGTGTTGGGGCTTGAAAGCAGATATTCGAGGGGCGACGCGAGCGAGGAAAGGGCGGGCGATTCTGCGAGGGCACGGAACTGCCATTTGTAATACGGCAGGTATTTTTTGCCGAGAAGTAGCGCGGAATGCAACGCATTCTTTACAAATTCCGCGATACAAAGCTGCGCCGCAGCGGTGTCGCCGCGCGCGATGGCGCGCGGGTAATTGTATTCTCCCGCCTGTCCCATAAGAAGAAGTCTGCCCGCGAGCTTTTTGCGGCGCACGCTTTCGGGAAGATAGGAAAGGCGGGCGCGGACGGCGGTAAAGACACCGCTTTCGTCGTGAAAGATCTTTCCGTTGGTCGCTTCTAGGAGCGATTGCTCGGGCAGGAAGAAAAAGTCCTTTTCGGTGAGCACGCCGTCAGGCGTACCCGTTTTTTCGAGAAGAAAGTCCGAAAGGCGCAAAACGCCGTGGCGCGCCCCGCCCGTCGGGGAGAGGCGGGTGCGTGTGTATCCCATAAATTCCTTCGGCAGTGCGGCGTAGGCGCGCTCAAGGCGAAACGCCGTTTCGCGGTCGACCTTGCCTTCGTCAGGCAAGAGAATGGAAAAGCCCGGCTCAAAATCGTGGTCGTGGGACGCTTCGTCGTCATAGCCGAGGCACTCGCTCCCCGCGCCAAAAAGCCCCACGGCAATCGAGGGGAGCAGCTGGGGAAATTCTTTTTTTAGCATCGGCGCACCGTATTCGCGGTAAAACGCCTCGGATAATTCAAGCCCCTTCATAGATGCTCTTTGCCCTTTCCTTTAAGTCCTTTTCGTAGCGGAAGCGACCGTAATACCCGAACACGGGGGCGCATTTCTCGCACACGAAGGCGTAGTAGCCGTCCCGTTTTGGGTGGTTGTCAAGACGCTGGGCGGCTTGGTCGAGAAGCGATGCGATGTCCTCTTCCGCATCGAGCAGTCCAAGCTCGGCTTCCTTTAAGGAAGCAAGGTTGAGATAGGTGACCGCACATTCGAGCCCGCCGTCCTCGCGCGCGCTGACAAGCGCGAGCGCCTTTTCGTAAAAGGCGTACGCTTCGGCGATGCGTCCCACCGTAACGAGGGCGGTCGCCGTGTTGTTATACAGTCCCGCGAGGCGCGCGTCGTCGGGGGGAAGCTCTCTTTCGTAGATCTCCTTTGCCGCTTCAAAAAGCGGAATGCTCTTTTCCGCTTCGCCAAAGGCGTGAAGGACGGTCGCGGCGTTGAGGCGCGTGGTCGCACCGCTGACGGTGTTTTCCAGCCCGAGCGCGCGGAGCGTGACGAGGGCGGCGTCCAGCGTGTCAAACGCCTTTTCCTTTTGCCCCGTTTTGCGGTAGATGCCGAGAAGCTCGTTGTAGAGGGTGAGTGCGACGGGGGTACCGCGCTTTTCGCCGAGCCAAAAGAGAAGATGTCTTTCTGCCGCCGCGTAGTCGTTTTTGTTCAAATGCTCGTCGAGCCTTGCTAAAATGCGTTCCATAACAATTCCTTAAAAGAAAAATTTGTCCTTATAGGCAGGGAAGAGTGCCGAGAGGTCGCGCTCCGACACCACGGCGTCGATCCCGTCGAGGGTGCAAAGGGTGTTAAGGCACGCGTCCCCGAGCTTGCCGCTGTCAAGGAGAAGCACCTTTTTCTTTGCCTTGGCAAGCATCACGCGGCGAATGGCGTTTTCCGCGATGGCGTTGTCCGTAAGGTCCCCGTCGGCGCTGAGGCGGCGCACCGAGAAAAAGCAGACGTCCGCGTGAAAGGCGCGAATGAAATCCTCGGCGTGACTGCCCACATAGGCGTATGTGCCGCGCGCAAGCTCGCCGCCCGAAACGAAGGTCTTGACCGCCGTTTCCGCGAGAAGCATCGGCGCGCCCGCGTTGTTGGTAACCACCACGATGTCGCGCTTCTCCCCGATCAGCTTCAAAAGCTCGGCGGCGGTCGAGGATGCGTCCACCATCACGGTGTCCCCGTCCGAAACGAGCGAGAGCGCGCGGCGACCGATGACCGCCTTGGCGTTCGTTTGCTCGCGCTCGCGAAAGACGCGCGGCAAATTCTCGCCCCGTTCACTGCGATAGAGGGCGCCGCCGTGGGTGCGAATGAGCTTTCCTGCGCGGCTGAGGGCGTAGAGATCGCGGCGCATCGTCGGCTCGCTGACGTAGAGAATACGGCAAAGCTCCGAAACGGAAGCTTCCTTGTGTTGTCTTAGATAATCGAGTATGGCTCCCTCGCGCTCCGAGAATGACATAATTTCCCCTTTTCTTTTTGATCGTTTGATTTGCTTTTCGCGGGTTTTTATCATATTTTTGAGCGAAATGATTACATCACGCGCTCTGTGTTGACATTTTTGATTAATTTGATTAAAATAAGTATATCATATATTCTATAAAAAAACAAGACCAAAAGGAGAAAAACTATGCCTAAGATGAATTTGGATTGGGATACCGCGATATCCTTTATCACCGACGCCTTTGTTGGCGCAGGCGTGCCCAGAGAGGACGCCGAGATCTGCACCGACGTGCTTCTTGAGAGCGACCGCCGCGGCATCGAATCGCACGGCTGCAACCGCTTCAAGCCCATCTATATCGACCGCATCAAGGCTGGCATTCAACAGCCCGTAACAAACTTCGAGATCCTCAAGGAAACCGAGACCACCGCCGTTATCGACGGTCACCACGGTATGGGTCAGGTCATCGGCTACAAGGCAATGTCGATGGCGATCGAGAAGGCAAAGAAGTACGGTATGGGTATGGTTGCCGTCCGCAATTCCTGCCACTACGGCATTGCGGGCTACTACGCAACGATGGCGACCAAGGCAGGCTGTATCGGTATGACGGGTACCAACGCCCGCCCGTCCGTTGCCCCCACCTTCGGCGTTGAGGGTATGTTCGGCACCAACCCCTTTACCATTGGTATTCCCTCGGACGAGGCATTTGATTTCATCTTTGACTGCGCCACCTCGATCACCCAGAATGGTAAGGTGGAATATTACGAGCGCATTGGTGAGGACGTACATCCCGGCACCATCATCGACTCCGACGGTAAGCCCGTTGAGGGCGACGCAGGCGTTGCGCTCAAGAAGATCCGCGGCGGCACGGCGGCACTCACCACCCTTGGCGGTATCGGAGAAGCACTCGGCGGCTACAAGGGCTACGGCTTTGCCGTGGCGGTAGAGCTGATGTGCGCCGCACTCCAAGACGGTATGTACGGTAAGGACCTTGACGGTAAGGACAAGGACGGCAACATCCGCCCCTACCACCTCGGTCACTACTTCATCGCCATCGACACGAACCACTTCCTCGGCGAGGAGCTTTGCCGCAAGAAGGTCGGTGACATTCTCCGTTCTCTGCGCGCTTCCAAGAAGTCGCCCGATGCAGAGCGCATCTACACCGCAGGCGAGAAGGAATACGACATTTGGATGGAAAGAAAGGACAAGGGCGTTCCGATCAACGAGTCGGTACAAAAGGAAATGAGCAAGGTCAGAGATGAGCTTGGACTTTCCTACGTGTTCCCTTGGGAGAAATAAGAAAATGGCTATCAATTACGCAGAAGAATCCCTCAAAAAGCACGGCGAGTGGCGCGGTAAGATCGAGGTGACCGCCCGCGTCGAGGTCAAGACCAAGGAAGATCTTTCTCTCGCATATACCCCCGGCGTTGCCGCCCCCTGCCTTGAAATTCAAAAGGACGAATCGAAGTCCTACGACCTCACCCGCCGTTGGAACACGGTCGCCGTCATCACGGACGGCACGGCAGTGCTTGGCCTTGGCGACATCGGTCCCGTTGCGGGTATGCCCGTAATGGAAGGCAAGGCGCTTCTCTTCAAGGCGTTTGCGGACGTGGACGCCATTCCCCTTTGCATCAAGTCCAAGGACGTGGACGAGCTTGTCCGCACCGTTTATCTGCTCTCGGGCAGCTTTGGCGGCATCAACCTTGAGGACATCTCCGCGCCCCGTTGCTTTGAGGTCGAAAGACGCTTAAAGGAAATTTGCGACATTCCCGTATTCCACGACGACCAGCACGGCACCGCGATCGTGCTTGGCGCCGCCCTGCACAACGCCCTCAAGGGCGTGAAGAAAGAGATCCGCGACGTGCGCGTCGTCATCAACGGCGCGGGAAGTGCGGGCATCGCCATTGCCAAGTTCCTTCTCAGTCTTGGCGTTCGCCATATGACGCTTTGCGACCGCATCGGTACGCTCGTACCCGGAAAAGAGGGTATGACGAGCGCACAGGCAGAGATGGCGGAGATCACAAACGAAAATAAGCTCGACGGAAGCCTCGCTGACGCAATGAAGGGTGCAGACGTCTTTATCGGCGTTTCCGCCCCCGGTATTGTGTCTCGGGAAATGGTTGCTTCGATGAACAAGGGTGCGATCGTATTCCCGATGGCAAACCCCGTTCCCGAGATCGATCCTCACCTTGCCAAGGAAGCGGGTGCCGCAGTCGTCGGTACGGGCAGAAGCGACTTTAACAACCAGATCAACAACGTGCTTGCCTTCCCCGGCATCTTCCGCGGTGCGCTTGACGCGCGTGCGTCCGCCATCACCGAGGGAATGAAGAAGGCGGCGGCATACGGTCTTGCGTCCCTCGTTTCCGACGAGGAGCTTTCGGAAGAGTACATTCTTCCCAAGGCGTTTGACGAGAGAGTTGCTCCCGCTGTGGCAGAAGCGGTCAAGAAGTGCGCGCGCGAAGAGGGCGTTGCACGCATCTGATGTAAAGAACTATTTGCATATGCAAAAACTGCCAAGGCGCAAAAGCGCGCCTTGGCAACTCTTTTTTGGAAAAAACGGTTGATTTTTTGGTATGTATATGATACAATGATAGTGTAAGAGGGCATCTCTTAAAATTCAACAAGGAGAAACAGAAATGGCAGAAAAGAAGGATTACTTTGGCCTTTCCAGACTCGTGAGCTTGATCCTTGCGATCATTCCGATCACGGCGTTCATTTGCGGTGTTGTTACCCGCTTCCAAGAGGGCGCAACGGTTCCCGCAGTGGTTCGTCTGATCGTTGGTCTTACCGGTATCGGTACCCTGATCGTTTGGGTGCTTGACCTTGTCGGTATGATTCTGAACGGCAGAATTTCGAGCTTCCTCGGTCTTATCTAAAAAGACCAATAAAAAAGCCGCAGGCGATCGCCTGCGGCTTTTTTATATCAGAAAATCATTCTGCGAATAGCTCGTCAAGCTCGTCGCGGCAGTCGCGGCAAACGGGCTCGGGGTCGCCTGTAAGACGGTCGTCGTTCTTGCAATCCGTCTTTTCCTCACCGCAGACGTAGCATTCCTTTGTGAAGATATTGCCGTCGTTGCCGCCGACATTTGAGGTGGAGATCTTGAAATCGCCCAGTCCCGAATGCAAAACGCCGTCGGTGACGGTAAGCTCGCCAAGGTAGAGAGAGCCGTCGGAAAGCTCGATCGTGCCGTTACGGGTGGGGAAGCCCTCGTCGTCTGTAAGGAACGCATAGTCCTTCATAGAGAAGGTTTCTGTGTCACCGTATTTCCAGACCTCTGATGAAGGAGTTGCGCAGGAAAACGCCTCGATCAGCTTGCCGTCGGTGTCAAAGACAAGACGCAAAAATTCGTATTTTACGCCAAACCAAAGCTCCTCGTCGTTTTTCGCTTCGCGTTCTTCAAAATATACGTAATAGCTTGCTTCGCCGTAATTGAGAGAGTCCTTCATTGAATGCTGGTATTTCTTGTAATCCTCGGCGACGATGAGGTCGGCAGGATCTCCAAGCAGCGCTCTCGCCTCGTCCTCGGTCATACCGATGAAGATTTTTTCGTTTTCGATCATTCTTCCGTAACGCGCGGGACCCGAAAGCATCACGAGGATGACGGCGGCTGCCGCCGCAAGGACAAGCACGATCACGGGTATGTACCAGAATTTACGGAATGCTTTTCCAAAGCCCGAGGGGGTTTTCTGTGTCGGTGCGGCGGGCGTAGGATGCTCCTCGACAGGGGCAGCGCCCAACAGTGTATCGGTAGAAACGCGATAGATCTCCGCGAGCTTCAAAAGCATATCAAGCCCGGGCTCCGCCTGCCCGTTTTCCCATTTGGAGATTGCCTGAGCGCTCACGTGTAAAAGCTCGCCGAGCTGGCTTTGGGTAAGCCCTTCTTTTTTACGGTAAAAGGTGAGATTGTTTGCTAAGTTCGTCATAAATGCTCCTTTCGGTTTCGTCAAAAATATTGTACCACCTTTGGTTGAAAAGGGCAAGCAACAAATGGTTGATTTGGACAACGGGGGGTTGATTTTACTCAAAAAAGCGGCGAAATGCCGCCGCCTTTTTGTTTTTTAAAAGATATCTCCACCGCGAGAAAGGGAGAGGTCACAGCCGCTTCCGTACAGCCAGAGCTTGATATAAGCGGCAACGGGAGAAAGCGAGAGGCGGGTGACGCCGTGCTCGTCAAAGATGTGCGTGCTATCGTAGGCGGCGTTGCCCGTTACGTATACGGGAATGCCCTTTTCCTTTGCCGCCCCAAGGAAGGCGTGCGCCGCGGCGCTCTTGCCGTCTACTGTGCCCGAATGGTAGGTGTCAAGCAGAATGGCGCGCGTGCCGTTCGGGATCTCGGGATAAGGCATACCAGGGTAGGGGAATACGCGCAAGAGCCCCTCGCTCTTCTCGGAGAGGGTGAGTGACGGGGGCGGGGGAAGGGCGTCTTCCTTTTCGGTAAAATCGGGATTTTTGGTGAAAACGCCTGCGGCGTTGACGTAGCCGTAGGGGCATTCGAGGACGGAAAACACGTCGTCCACCAGAGAGAGGGTCGTCGAGAGGCGGGTGGCTCTGTGGATATACACGCACTCCCCCTCGTTGTTTTGGTAGGGGACGAACACGCCGCGCGCGTCCCCGCTTTTGATGAGGGAGATGGCGCCGTAAAGGTTGGCGATGCCGTTGGAATGCTCGTTTTCAATGGGGAAGTTTGCGGAAACAAGGCAAACGGGCAGGGAAGCGTTTCCGAGGGCGTATCCGAGCGCGGCGGCGGAATAGCCGAGCGTGTCGGTGCCGTGGGTGACGACGATACCGTCGTAGCCCTGCGCGTGCTTCGTGACCGCGTCGAGCAGTGCGGAAATGTGCGCGCCCGAAAAGTTTTCGCTCAGCTCCGAGAAGGGCTCAAGCGTATCGTAGGTAAAATCAACGGGGTGTTGCTCGGCGTATTTTTCGCAAAGCAGATAGGGCTTTTCGGCGTCCACCGAGATGGTGTCGCCGCTTTGCGTCGAGCCGATGGTGCCCCCCGTAAAGATAAAGAGCAGTTTCATAGTTTCCCTTTCGAAATCAGTTCTCCTTGAGGGTGACCTCAAATTTGCAAGCCGACTTAAAGAGGCTCTTGAGGGGGCAAGAGATGCAAGTGAGGTTGACGGGTGCGCCGACGAGCGTTTCAAGAACGCCCGCGCAGTAGCCGCGCACGAAGCCGCACACGGGGCGCTTGCCCTTGCGGTCCACGATGAAGCACTCGTTGATGGAAAGCTCAGCGCGGAAGGTGCCTGCGTCCTCGTCGATGGCGACGGCAATGTCAAACTTGCCCCATCCCACGTCCGAGTCAAACTCGCACCATTTGCCGAGCTTGTCCGCGATGCTCATCACACTGCCCGAGGAAAGCTCCCATTGGGAGTTTAAGCGGGAAGCAAACGCCTGACCGCAGTTGTAGCCCGTGGAGAAGAGAATATCGGTTGCGCGCTCGTCGCCCACGATGTCGACGACGCCGTCGTAAATGCCCGAAAACATACTGATAAAGGTATCCGTGCGGAAGGATACGTTTCTTTGGTGATCCTCGGGGTTGATCATAATACCTCGCTCGGGAATGCACTCAAAGACCTTGGTGGTGTTGGCGGCAACCGAGGTTTCACGCACGGGGGTGAGGGTTGCCTTGGGGGCTTCGCGCTTGGGGAGCGCGGGCACGATCGCCTCATAGAGCTTCTCGTAGTACGTCGACGCGTCACCGGGGTAGGCGATGATGCGCTGGGTTCTGCCGAGGTAATAGCGATAGTCGTCGTTCATCTCAAACTCTTCGATAAAGAAGGGGATAAAGAACTTCTTTTTCGCCACGATGATGTCAAGCTCGTTTAACACGTGGTCGGAAGCGTTGATGGCGTCCGACGCTACGAGAATGACGGCGTGTGCGCCGTCGATGGCGTGCATAATGTTGGATGCGTAGGGCTTGCCGGGGTCCACGTCTCTGGGCGCAATGTAGCAGGAGACCTTTTTCCCCTCAAGATACGCCACAAGGTCGTTGGCCAAATCGGCATTGGCTGTCGTATAGCTGATAAATACGTCTTTTTCCATCGTCTTATCCGTCCTTATCCATATTAGACTTACATTGATATTATTATACCACCGCGAAAACGCTTTGTCAAGGATTTTTGTTTTTTCGCTTGCCCCTCAAAGCCCCAAAGCCTTGATACGCTCTGCCTCTTCCAGGACATCGGGAAAGGCGTGGGTATGAAAACCGATCCGCATTTTATTCTCCTTGCAAACGGTTTCCTTCCTAGTGTACACGAAAGCGGCCCTTTTTCAAGCAATTCCTCAAAAAAGCTGTTCATAATTTAGACGTTCTATTGCTTTTTCGAAAACACTATGGTAAAATCAAAGTGGCTTCTGTTCTGAACCAAACATCGTAAAAAGGAGACAAACGACTTGAACACACAACAACAGCCCTCGCAGGGCGAAAACAACCAAGCCGCAACGCGCTTTCGTCTTCCTACCTTGGGAAGTAAGCATCGCAAGCTCATTCTTCTCATTCTTGGCGCTCTTTCGTTGCTTTTGATCGCGTCCCTATTCTTCACCCCCTTCTGCCGCTATTCGCTTTTGGAGAATGGCTTCCCGTCCGGCGCGGAGGCGCAGCCCATCTCTCCCTCTCATATACGGATGGGCGACACCATCAACACGGTCTCCATGACTCTTTTCGTTGTGGTGTTGGTCTCTTTCGCCGCCGCCATGCTTCACTTTGGCCTCGGCTTGCGTCGCTATTCCGACGATTCCGCCTTTGCCAACGCGGTACAAAGAAACGCCCTCGTTTCCTTTATCGGCACCGGTCTGTACTATGCCGGCGGTATCCTTTACGCCATCGTGCGAAACGAAAGCAAAAACCGCCGCGCCGACTACTTAGCGGGAAGCATGCTTCCCTTCGTCCTTGCCGCGCTTTTGCTGCTCGTCGTTTTCTTCTTTGCTCGCTCCTATTCAAGCGACTACGTGGCCGACAAGAAAAAGGATGCCTCTGCAAGACGGACACAGACTCTTCGCCGCCTTGAGCTTTGGCTTTATTCCCTTCTCGCCTCGGGTCTAGCTTTGTTTGCCGCACTTGGCGAGATCTTGTGCGTCACCTTCACCCTTCCCGCGAACATGGAAGACATCACCATCAACGGATTTGAGGCCTTGACGCATCACGCGGAGATGGGCGAAGCGTATCAATCGGTGGCGTTTCTCGTCTTGACAATACTGCTTGTCACCGTGAGCATGGTCATAGCCACCACCGCCTGCTTCTTCAGTCGCTCCCGTCTGTTTTACAAGCTGGCGCTGAACACCCTGATCACCGGCACAGCCCTTGCCTTTGCAATCGGCATTTTCGGAAAATATTATGAAATTGCCCAAGCCGTCAATGAGGAAGCGCTCTCCTCTTGGATCATGGCACAGTTGGGTCTCAGCGGCACCGTCGAGCTCGAATATACGGTAAAAAGCGGCGCCATTTTCTTCTTCCTTCCCGCCATGGCCGTGGTCATCCTCGCCATTGTGCGCCGCCCTTACAGCAAAGCACTCGCCGCGGAAGCGGTGACATCCGTCACCGTGTCGGGCACCGCCACGGAAAGCGCGACCGCCACAGGCGAAGAAAACGGCGAAAGCGCCACCGCGCCCATGCCCGAGGAACCCGCCGCGCCTGCGAAAACGGGGAACGCCATCACGCAAGACCCGTGTCCCGCCTTCACCGAGCTGGACGGCAAGGCCCCCACCTTCGCCCGACTGACTGCCTCCTTAAAGGAAGAAGCTGACACGCCCATGGCGCTGCCCGCGCTGGTGCAATACGTAGTAAACTACGCCAGAGATTCTCGGCTTCACCTCTTCTATACGCCCGAGGACATCGCCACCTTTATCGCGGGACTCGGCGCCACCCGTCTGACCATTTTGCAGGGCATGAGCGGTACGGGAAAAACCAGTCTGCCCAAGATCTTCACCGAGGCGCTGTACGGCAACTGCGACATCATCGAGGTCGAGTCCTCTTGGCGCGACAAAAACGAGCTGCTCGGCTATTACAACGAGTTCAGCCGCACCTACACCCCCAAGAAATTCACGCAAGCCCTTTACAAGGCGGCCCTCAACCCCGAGAGGCTGACCTTTATCGTCCTCGACGAGATGAACCTAAGCCGCATTGAGTATTACTTCTCCGACTTCCTCTCCCTAATGGAAAACGAGGAAGACAAGCGCGAGATCAAGCTTCTGAACGTCGGCCTCTACCGCACCGAAAACGGCAGAAGCGTCTCCTACTTGGCTCTTACCGACGGCCACACCCTGAAGGTGCCCGCCAACGTTTGGTTTATCGGCACGGCCAACCGCGACGAAAGCACCTTTGAGATCAGCGA
>JAZSBJ010000004.1:0-7865 GCA_045602305.1 Eubacteriales bacterium
CAGAGGAGGGAATGCGCCCCGACAAAATGCCTCCTCGGAATGAGCAGAGCTTTGATTTTATTACGCCCGAAACCCCCTTTGCAACCCGCCACTTTACGGTGTTCTTCGACCAAAATGACGCCGTAGAAAGCACCTTCACCGAATCCATCTATTCCATCAGCGAGGAAACGGCGATCGATTACGCCGAACGGGCGGTGATGGCGGGAGATTCCCGCGGCTGGATATCGAGCTACCGCTACAAGGTGTTCTCCAAGGATCTTGGAACGGGCGTCGTTTTTGTCGACGGCAGTATGACGCGTGCCGCCTTAATGCAGTCAATGACCATCGCGGGCTTCGTTTTGCTTGGGTGCGCCGCGCTCGTTTTGATCCTCGTTTTCCTGCTCTCCAAGCGTGCGGTACGCCCCATCGCCGAGAGCTACGAGAAGCAAAAGCAGTTTGTGACCGACGCAAACCACGAGCTGAAGACCCCGTTGACCTTGATCCTTGCAAACCTCGACATTGCCGAAGCGGAGCTTGGAAAGAACGAATGGCTTGACGACATTCGCTCCGAGGGACACCGAATGACCGAGCTTGTCAATCAGCTCACCTCGCTCTCCCGTATGGATGAAGAGGGACATAAAATGTGCGTTACCGAGGTCGCGCTCGGCGCACTCGTTGCGGATACCGTATCGGAATTTGCACCGCTTGCCAAGGAAAGAGGGAAGCATATGCAAGCCGATATCGACGGGGAAGTATCTTACATCGGTGACGAAGCGCTCTTGCACCGTCTTGTCGGGCTTTTGCTGGACAACGCCGTAAAGTATTGCGACGTCGACGGCGAGATCCGCGTGACGCTTCGCCGCACAAGGCGTATCGTTTTGACGGTGGAAAACACCTATCTCGGCGTGAATGAGCTTGAGCTTCACCGCCTCTTTGACCGCTTCTACCGTGCCGATAAGGCGAGAAAGTTTACGGGCGGCTACGGCGTCGGACTTTCGCTGGCAAAGGCGATCGCGGAAAAGCACAAGGGAGAGATCACCGCCTACAAGAGGGGGAACGACTGTATCGGCTTTAAGATCGTTTTTTAAACCGATTTTTATACTTTAAGGGGATCCCCGCGCAGGATCCCTTTTTTTCTTTTTCAAAAAAGCCTTGCCTTTAGGTTGTCTTTAGCGCGGCGTGCTACAATGCAGAAAACGAAGAAAAACGGAGGAGCTTCAATGTATATCGTTAAAAATGCACTTCGGTGCATCGCAAGAGCCAAGGGACGGAGTGTGCTGATCGGCATTATCGCACTCGTGATTGCCGTGTCTGCTTGTATCGGTCTTTCCATTCGTCAGGCAGCACAAAGCGCAAAGGCGTCGGCGCTCGACGGAATGCGTGTTACCGCGACGATCGCGTACGACCGCGCGGGCGCTATGGGCAATATGGGCGGCGGAAGACCCGACGGCGGCTTTGATAAGGACGCTTTCGCGGGAATGATGGGAACCGCGTCCGCCCTCACGCTTGAAGAATACCTAGTCTATGCACAAAGCGAGAGCGTGCAGGACTTTTATTACACCCTGACGGCATATGTGGACGGCACGGAAAGCCTCTCCCCCGTCACGGATGAAACGGATAGTGAGAGCAACACGGATACCTCTTTCCCTGGCGGTCCTCACGGTGGCGAATTCGGGCGCGGCGCATCGGGGGATTTTTCCCTCATCGGGTATAGCAGCGATAGCGCGATGACCGATTTCGTGAACGGCACGGCATCCATCGTCGAGGGCGCCGTGTTTGACGAGGGGACGACCGAGCCCCTTTGCGTGATCTCCGAGGAGCTTGCCATCTACAACGGCATCGCCGTCGGCGACATTCTCACCGTACGCAATCCCTCGCAAGAAAGCGAGAGCCATACGCTGACCGTTTCGGGCATCTACACGAGCAGCGAAAACAACGATTTTTCTATGTCGAAATTTGGCGCAAGCCAGGATCCTGCCAACCGCATCTATATGAGTGCTGATGCTTTACAAGCGATCTTAGACACCTCGGCATCGACCTCTGCCGACACGGCAATCGAGGGCAATCTTTCGGCAGTATACGCGTTTGCCGACGCTGAGGATTATTATACCTTTGAAGAGGACGTCCGCACGCTCGGTCTTGACGATTCCTATACGGTATCCTCTAACGACATTACGGCGTTTGAAAACAGTATGGCACCGCTTGAAACGCTCAGCACGATGGCGGGGTGGTTCCTCATCGTCATCCTCATCATCGGCGGCGTCATTCTCGTCGTGCTTAACATCTTCAACGTGCGTGAGCGCAAATACGAGGTGGGCGTGCTTACCGCAATGGGAATGAAAAAATGGAAGGTCGCAACCCAGTTTATGTGTGAGATCCTCGTTGTCACGATGCTTGCCGTCATCCTCGGCGCGGGCATTGGCGCCGTGAGTGCCGTTCCCGTTACGGACGCGCTTTTGGAAAAACAGATCGAGAGCCAAAACGATCAACAGACCCAAATGGATCAAAACTTCGGACGCCCCGGCAATATGGGCGGCGGCTTTTCGGGCGAAAATATGGGTGAGCCCCCCACGGATATGCCCGACGGTATGGACGGCGGGCGTGGACCCTTTGGAGAAATGCTCGGCGGAGCAAAGGAATATATCAGCGCCGTTGATTCGGCAATGAATCTGACCGTGGTGCTTCAAATGATCGGCGTCGGGCTTTTGCTCACGCTTGCGTCAAGCGCCGCGTCGGTGCTGTTTATTATGCGCTACGATCCCCTAAAGATCCTCGCCAACAGAGATTGAGAAAGGAGAGTGAAAACAATGTCGTTACTTTCGCTTCAAGGCATCAGCTTTTCGTATGACAAGACCCCCGTCCTAAAGGACCTCTCTTATGATTTTGAAAAGGGAAGAATGTATTGCATCGTCGGGAAATCGGGTGCGGGCAAAACCACCCTGCTTTCTCTTCTTTCGGGGCTCGCCGTCCCAAGCGAGGGGGAGATCCTATATAACGGAAAAAGCATTGCCAAAATCGACAAATACACCTTTCGCTCCAAATATATCGGCGTCGTGTTTCAGAGCTTCAACCTGTTAACCAAATACACTGCCCTTGAAAACGTCATTCTCTCTATGGACGTTTCGGGATGCAAGGTTAAGGACAAAAAGCAAAAGGCGCTATCGCTTCTTGCGAGCGTTGGCTTGGATGAGGACGAGGCAAACCGCCGTGTCTTAAAGCTCTCGGGCGGACAGCAGCAGCGCGTGGCGATCGCCCGCGCCCTTTCCTACGACCCCGACATCATTCTTGCCGACGAGCCGACGGGTAACCTTGACCGCGATACGCAAACGGAGATTATGGAGATCTTCCGCACGCTTGCCGATTCGGGCAAATGCGTGATCCTCGTCAGCCACTCTCCCGAGGTCGCCGCAATGTGCGACGAGCGCTATGAGCTTCATCGCCTTGCGGGGAAGGGCAAGAAAAAATAAGCATTCTTTCCCCCAAAGACGCACACAGCGGTGTGCGTCTTTTCCTTTTGAAATTCGTGCCGAAGCCAGAAGGAATTTGTGACAGCGAGTAAAGGTGTGGGCGCGAAGAGAAATGTCGATTTTTTTATTATTTTTTACTTTACATTTACCGATCCTTGTGGTAAAATATATAATGAGAAAGTATGGGAGGTGCGGAATGGATCGCTTCGTATTAAAAAGTGACTATCAGCCTACGGGCGACCAGCCTGAGGCAATACGCTCGCTCACCGACGGCGTTTTGCGCGGAGAGCGTATGCAAACGCTGCTCGGCGTCACGGGCTCGGGCAAGACCTTTACGATGGCAAACGTCATCGCAAACGTCAACCGTCCCACCCTCGTTTTGGCGCACAATAAGACGCTTGCCGCCCAGCTTTGCGCCGAATTTCGCGAATTTTTCCCCCAAAACGCGGTGGAATACTTCGTTTCCTATTACGACTATTATCAGCCCGAGGCATACATCCCGGGCAAGGATATGTATATCGAAAAGGACGCGCTCATCAACGACGAGATCGATAAGCTCCGCCATTCCGCCACATCGGCGCTCTTTGAAAGGCGGGACGTCATCATCGTTGCCAGCGTGTCTTGCATCTATTCTCTCGGCGACCCCGAGGAGTACGAAAGCCTGCTTGCCGCCGTGCGCCCGGGAATGCTTCTTTCCCGCGATGCGCTTGTCAAAAAGCTCATCTCCATCAGCTACGAGCGCAACGACCTCAACTTCGTCCGCGACAAGTTCCGCGTGCGCGGGGACGTCGTGGAGATCTTTCCCGCATCCTCGACGGACGAGGCGATCCGTGTTGAGTTTTTCGGCGACGAGGTAGAGCGCGTGTCTAAGATCCGCGTTCTAACGGGTGAAGTCATTGAGGAGCTCGCCTACGCCGCCATTTTCCCCGCCACCCACTACGCCGTGTCCGACGCCAAAAGAAAGACTGCCGTGGACGAGATCTTGCGCGAGATGCGCGAGAGGGTAGCGTATTTCAAATCCGAGGGCAAGCTCATCGAGGCGCAAAGGATCGAGGAGCGCACCCTTTACGATATGGAGATGCTTCGCGAGGTAGGCTTCTGCTCTGGCGTGGAAAACTATTCGCGCGTGCTTGCGGGCAGAGAGCCGGGAAGCACCCCCTACACGCTCCTTGACTATATGCCCAAGGATTTCCTTTTGTTTGTGGACGAATCGCACGTCACCCTGCCGCAGGTGCGGGGAATGAGTGGCGGCGACCGCGCCCGCAAGCAAAACCTCATTGAGTACGGCTTCCGCTTGCCCTCTGCCGCGGACAACCGTCCCCTCTTCTTCAACGAGTTTGAGGACCGCATCCATCAGGCGGTCTTTGTCAGCGCAACGCCTGCCGACTACGAAAAGGAGCATTCCACGAACACCGTCGAGCAGATCATTCGCCCGACGGGGCTTCTCGATCCTAGAATCGAGGTGCGTCCCATAGAGGGGCAGATTGACGACCTTATCGGCGAGATCCGCGAGGTCACCTCGCGCGAAGAAAAGGTGCTTGTCACCACCCTCACCGTCAAGATGGCAGAGGACCTCACCGACCACCTTGCCGCGCAGGGCATCAAGGTCAAATATATCCACCACACGGTGGAAACGATGGAGCGCCAAGAGATCATTCGCGACCTTCGCACGGGCGTTTTTGACGTCCTTGTCGGCATCAACCTTTTGCGTGAGGGACTTGACATTCCCGAGGTGTCGCTCGTCGCCATTCTCGATGCGGATAAGGAAGGCTTTCTTCGCTCCGCATCCTCGCTTATCCAAACGGTCGGACGCGCCGCCCGCAACGAAAACGGCAGGGTCGTGATGTATGCCGACACCGTTACGCGCTCTATGCAGATCTGCATTGACGAAACGGCACGCCGCCGCGAGATCCAAGAGGAATACAACCGCAAAAACGGCATCACGCCCACCTCGGTAAGAAAAGCGGTCAGGGACGTCATCGAGATCGGCAAAAAGGACACTCCCAAAAAGGAACGCCGCCGCTTGACGAGAGAAGAAAGAGAAAAGGAGATTGCCTCTCTCACCGCCGAAATGAAGCGCGCTGCATCCCGCCTCGAATTTGAGCGCGCCGCCGCACTCCGCGATAAAATCAAAGAATTGAGAGCCCAAAATGAAGAATAAACTGACCGTACGGGGCGCCCGTACGCACAACCTAAAGAATATCGACATCACGATCCCGAGAGATACCCTCACCGTCTTTACGGGGCTCTCGGGCTCGGGAAAATCCTCGCTTGCCTTTGATACCATATACGCCGAGGGACACCGCCGCTTCGTCGAGTCGCTGTCCTCTTACGCAAGAATGTTTCTCGGGCAGCTCGATAAGCCCGACGTCGACTTTATCGAGGGGCTTTCCCCCGCCATATCCATCGACCAAAAGACCACGTCCAAAAACCCTCGCTCGACCGTTGGCACGGTAACGGAGATCTACGACTACCTGCGCTTGCTCTACGCACGCGTGGGCGTGCCGCACTGTCCCGTCTGCGGCAAGGAGATCCGTCAGCAGACCACCGAGCGTATCTTGGAGCAGATCCTCTCTCTCCCCGAGGGCACGCGCTTTCTCGTGCTTGCCCCCGTCGTTAAGGGACAAAAGGGTACGCACGAAAAGGTTTTGGCAGACGCCCGCCGATCGGGCTACGTGCGCGTGCTTGCGGACGGCATTCAATACGAGCTTTCCGAGGAGATCAAGCTCGAAAAAAACAAAAAGCACGATCTTTCCATCGTGCTTGACCGCCTCGTGATGCGCGAGGACATTCGCACGCGTCTTGCCGATTCGGTAGAAACGGCACTCCGCCTTGCCGACGGCAGGGTAGAGATCCAAACCGTTCCGCGTGAGGGAGATGCCGAGATCCTTTCCTTCTCGCAAAAATATGCCTGCGAGGAGCACGGCATCTCCTTCGGCGAGCTGGAGCCGCGCCTCTTTTCCTTCAACAACCCGATGGGTGCCTGCCCCAAATGCGGCGGGCTTGGAAGCGAGCGTATCCTCTCTCCCGAAAAGATCATTCCCGACCTTTCACTCTCGCTCCGTCAAGGGGCGATCGCCGTCAACGGCTTCAAAACGATGGAAGAGGACGGCTGGGCAGGACCGCTTTACGCGGCAGTCGGGCGGGATTTCGGCTTCACCCTTGACACCCCCGTCAAGGACTTTTCCGAAGAAGCGCTTGACGCTCTGCTTTACGGGGTAAAGGACAAGACCTATCACGTTGTCCGCACCTTTGAGAACGTTCGCCGTGAGCAGATCATTCCCTTTGAGGGGGTGCTTTCTGCCATTGAGCGCAGAGCCAAAATGTTTGGCAATAAGGATTACTACGAGGAATTTATCGAGGACGCACCCTGTCCCGCCTGCCACGGCGCACGCCTTTCGGATCAGGTGCTTGCCGTCACCGTAGGAGGCAAAAATATCGACGAGATCTGCCGTATGGCGGTGGATCGCCTGATCCCGTTTTTTGAAACGCTCGTCCTTGGGGAAAGTGAAGCAAAGATCGCCAAAGAGGTCTTAAAGGAGATCCGTGCGCGCCTTTCCTTCCTTTCTCGCGTCGGGCTCGGATATTTAACGCTCGGCAGAAGTGCAGGCTCCCTTTCGGGCGGCGAAGCACAGCGCATTCGCCTTGCCACGCAGATCGGCTCCTCGCTCGTGGGTGTCTTGTATATCCTCGACGAGCCCAGCATCGGGCTTCACCAAAGAGATAACGGAAAGCTCATCGCCACCCTCAAGGAGTTGCGCGATCTCGGCAATACCGTCATCGTCGTAGAGCACGACGAGGAAACGATGTCGGAAGCGGACTTCCTTGTCGACATCGGTCCCGGTGCGGGCATTCACGGCGGCTACGTCGTCGCGGCAGGAACCCCCGAAGAAGTGGCAAAATGTAAAGAATCCATTACGGGTGACTATCTTTCGGGCAGAAAAATCATTCCCGTTCCCGCCGAACGGCGCAAGGGCAACGGTAGCTTTCTCTCCGTCAAGGACGCCGAGGAAAACAACCTCAAAAAGCTCTCCGTCGACATTCCCTTGGGCACCCTCACCTGCGTGACGGGCGTTTCGGGCTCGGGAAAATCCTCGCTCGTCAACGCCGTGCTTTTGCGCACCCTGCAAAGAGAGCTGAACCGCGCCTTTACGCGCCCGGGAAAATCGGGCGGCGTGTTCGGCTATGAAAAGCTCGACAAGGTCATCGCCATCGACCAGTCCCCCATCGGCAGAACGCCGCGCTCCAACCCCGCCACCTATACGGGGCTCTTTACTGACATTCGCAATCTGTTTGCCGTCACCCCTGAGGCAAGGGCGCGAGGATATTCCTCGGGACGCTTTTCCTTTAACGTGCGGGGCGGCAGATGCGAGGAGTGCGAGGGCGACGGTGTTCGCAGGATCGAAATGCACTTTTTGC
>JAZSBJ010000005.1:0-21423 GCA_045602305.1 Eubacteriales bacterium
TTCAACCCCCACCCCGGTGCCATCGCCACGTCCAACTACGCCGTGGACCTCGTCAACCGCGCGTGCGCGCTTGAGGGCGGCCCCCGCGTGCTCGTAGCGTCGGTGGTAAAGCCGACTCTCGATACGGCGAAGGTGATGTACGCACACCCCTCGATCCGTCTGCTCGTTTGTACGGGCGGCCCCGGTGTTGTGAAGGCGGTGCTTTCCTCGGGTAAGAAGGCAATCGGTGCGGGCGCGGGCAATCCCCCCGTCATCGTGGACGACACGGCAGACATCGCAAAGGCGGCGAAGGACATCATCGACGGATGCACCTTCGACAACAACCTGCCCTGTATCGCTGAAAAAGAGGTCTTTGCCTTCGATAACATCGCAGATGCGCTCATCGACGGTATGCTCAAAAACGGAGCATACAAGATCAACGCTGCACAGGCAGAGGAGCTTGCTAAGATTGTCTTGGTAGACTCCAAGAACCCCAAAACGGGAATCGTTAAGAAAACCGTTTCGCGCGACTGCGTCGGAAGAGATGCCGCCGTGCTTTTGAAGAAGATCGGTATCACGGTAGGACCCGAGATTCGCTGTATCATCTGCGAAACGGGCTTTGACCATCTCTTCGTACAAGAGGAGCTGATGATGCCCATTCTTCCCATCGTTCGCGTGCATAACATCGACGAGGCGATCGAGCTTGCCGTCAAGGCAGAGCACGGCAACCGCCACACCGCGCATATGCACTCTAAGAACATCGATCATCTTTCGCGCTTTGCCAAGGCGGTGGAAACCACCATCTTCGTAAAGAACGCGCCCTCCTACGCAGGCATCGGCTTTGGCGGCGAGGGACACACGACCTTCACCATCGCAGGTCCTACGGGTGAAGGCATTACCTCTGCAAAGAGCTTTACCCGTCTGCGCCGTTGCGTAATGGCGGACAGCTTCCGCATTATTTAAGAAAGGAAGTCTACGAAATGGATTTGAATTCCGTACAGGTGGAAAGCATCGTACGCAAGATCCTCGGCGAGATGACGGGCGGCGGAAAGTCCGCTTGCTCCGACAAGGTTGCCAAGGTCGCGATGCTGACAGCACCTAAGAAGATCGAAGTCAAGGAATTTCCCATTCCCGAGGTGCTTGAGGACGACGATATCCTCGTCCGCGTCGAGGGCTGCGGCGTTTGCGGCACCGACGTACACGAGTGGAAGGGCGATCCCTTCGGACTTATCCCCGTCGTTCTCGGACACGAGGGTACGGGTGAGGTCATTGGCCTTGGTAAGAACGTAAAGTTCGATACCGCAGGCAACCCCATCAAGATTGGCGACAAGCTCGTCACCTCCGTTATTTCCTGCGGAGAGTGCCACATTTGCCGCAATCACCCCGCCAACACCAACCTTTGCGATAAGCAGGGCGTGTTCGGACTCATCGGTCACAACGACGCACAGCCCCTCAACGGCTGGTTCGCTACCCACCTTCTCATTCGTGCCAAGGGTGCGACCTACTTCGTGGTCAACGAGCTTGACCTCAAGGAGAGAATGATCCTTGAGCTTGCTTGCGTTTGTGTCCACGCCCTCAAGCGTGCGCAGACCACGGGCCTTATGAACTTCAACACGAAGGTACTGATTCAGGGTCTTGGCCCTGTCGGTCTTGTGATGATCAGCGTGCTTCGCGCCGCAGGCATCAACCACATCATCGCCGTAGACGGAACGCCTATGCGTCTTGAGATGGCAAAGAAGCTGGGTGCCAAGACGGTCATCAACTTCCGCGAGCATACCACACTCGATGAGCGCGTTGCCATCGTCAAGGGTGTGACCTCGGGCGCAGGTGCCGACTTTGCCTTCCAGTGCACGGGTGCTCCCCCCGCAGCCGCAGACATTTACGCCTACATCCGTCGCGGCGGCGGACTTTGCGAGATGGGCTTCTTCGTCAACAACGGCGAATACTCTGTGAACCCCCACTTCGCAATGTGCAACAAGGAGATCAACCTCGTTGGCTCTTGGGATTACAGTGCAGACGATTATCCCACCACCGTTGCCTTCTTAAAGCAGGCACGCGAGATGAACATTCCCATCAAGGATCTCATCACGCACACCTACTCGCTTGAGGAGCTCAATGAAGCGATGGAAACCAACGTCGCGCAAAAGGGCATCAAGATCTGCTACGTCAACGAGTGATCCCGAGAAAAGAGGGATAACGTATGGCACTTGGAATGATTGAGGTTTACGGCTTTGCAACCTCGATAGTCGTGGCAGATAAAATGGCGAAGACCGCAAACGTGGAAATCGTCGCCATCGACAAAAATAAGCCGGCAAATGCCGATTCGGTGGAAGTTCCCTTGGTGATGGTGGTGAAATGCGAGGGAGATGTCGCGGCTGTCGAGTCCGCTGTGGAAGCGGGCATCGCAGAAGCGAAGGAGAGAAATCTCTACATCACCTCGAAGATCATTTCCCGTCAGTCACCCGAAATGGAATGGTTCGCCCATATGACTGCCACCGGTAAGGACAAATTGCGCTGATCACCTTAATTTCAAAAAAATAAAAATAAAAACAAATCAAAAGGAGATTTAAGAAAATGATGGAAGCTCTTGGTATGGTTGAAACCCGCGGTCTTGTTGCCGCAATCGAGGCAGCTGATGCAATGGTAAAGGCTGCAAACGTAGTTCTTCTCGGCTCCGAGAAGATCGGCTCCGGCCTCGTATCCGTGATGGTTCGCGGCGACGTCGGTGCTGTTAAGGCTGCTGTTGAGGCAGGCTCTGCCGCCGCTGCAAGTCTCGGCGAGATCGTTGCAACGCACGTCATCCCCAGACCCCACGCAGACGTGGAGAAGCTTCTCCCCACGAAGTAAGATAACTACTTATGATGGGAAGCGAAGCAATTGCACTTCTCGAGGTACAGGCGAACGTTGCCGCCATTGCAGGGCTTGATGCTATGGTCAAGGCGGCAAACGTTCACCTCATCCACGTAGAAAGACGTCTTGGCGGCAGACTCGTTACCGTTGTCGTGGAAGGCACGGTTTCCGACGTTACTGCGGCACTTGAGGCAGGCAGGGCGGCGGCTTCCGAGGTCGGAAACGTCAAGGTGTGCGAGGTTATTGCACGCCCCCACCCCGAAGTGATGAAGTTTCTCACGACGGGCTAACATACGGTTTTATTTGCAAAAATAAAAATAAAAATCTTTTATGGAGGATTTCAAAATGGAAGCACTTGGTATGGTCGAGACCCGCGGCTTGGTAGCCGCAATCGAGGCAGCTGATGCAATGGTAAAGGCTGCAAACGTGATCCTTGTCGGCTCCGAGAAGATCGGTTCCGGACTCGTATCCGTTATGGTTCGCGGCGATGTCGGCGCTGTTAAGGCTGCTGTTGAGGCAGGCTCCGCTGCAGCATCCGGCCTTGGCGAGGTTATCGCAACGCACGTGATCCCCAGACCCCACGCAGACGTGGAAAAGCTTCTTCCCAAGATCTGATCTTGACGAAGCATCTCTCTCCCCGCGCCTTTTGGTGCGGGGAGGGAGCCACCCCCTTGACGGCGGATGGTCGCCCCTACAGGGTGCGCTTGTAGGTGTGAGCATTGCCGTCAAAAACGGAAACCCAACGAAAAAATGCGGATTTGCCGCAGGAAAGAACGGTGCCAAATGGAAATGACCGAAAAAAGAATTGAAGAGCTTGTAAAAAAGGTTGCTGCCGAAATGATGGGTTCTGTTGCGCCCACATCCTCGGGAAATGAGATTCCCGTCGGCGTATCCAACCGTCATATTCACCTAACGCGTGAGCACGTCGAGATCCTTTTCGGCAAGGGGTACGAGCTTGAAAAGCTGAAGGACCTCTCCCAACCCGGGCAATATGCCTGCAAGGAAACGCTCACCATTCTCGGTCCTTCGCTTCGCCCCATTGAGCGCGTTCGCGTCCTCGGTCCTGAGCGCCGCGCTTCGCAGGTGGAGATCTCCAAGACCGATTCGTACGTGCTTAAGGTAAAAGCCCCCGTGCGTGAGTCGGGCAAGATCCAAGGCTCCGCAGGCGTGACCATCGTCGGTCCTATGGGCGTCGTCAAGCTGGACGAGGGCTGTATCATCGCCAACCGCCACATTCATATGGCACCCGCAGACGCAGCACGCTTTGGCGTGTCGGACGGTGACACCGTCACGGTGGACGCCAACGGCGAGCGCCGTACCCGTTTCTTTGACGTGCAGGTGCGCGTCAGCCCCGACTTTTGCCTTGAGATGCACCTCGACACCGACGACGCAAACGCCGTTGGTCTGACAGGCAAAAGCACCGTTCAGATCGTAAAAGATTAATCGAAAGAAGGATAGAGCTATGTTAAGAGGAATCGTGATCGGAAACATCGTATCCACGAGAAAGCAGGACGCCCTCGTTGGCTCCAAATTTATGGAAGTCCAGCTGATGGAAAAGGGCGAAAAAATTGAAAAATACGTCATCGCCGTCGATAGCGTCGGCGCAGGCATCGGGGAAGAGGTCCTTCTCACTACGGGCTCGTCGGCAAGACTCGCCCTTTCCCACCCCAACGTTCCTACGGACGCCGTGATCGTTGGTATTATCGATCCTCAATAAGAAAGGATTTTTCTCCAATGAATGAAGAATTAAAGAGCCGAATTCAAGCGGCGGCGGTTGTCGGCGCAGGCGGCGCAGGCTTCCCGTCCTATGCGAAGCTTGCTCCCGGAGCGGATACGCTCATCATCAACGCCTCGGAGTGCGAGCCCCTGCTTGAAACGGATTACATACTGATGCGCGACCATATGGATAAGATCTTAGATGGCGCCAAAATCATTATGGAGTGTGCTGACATTCCCCGTGCGTTCTTGTGCCTTAAGGAGCACAACGCGCACCGCCTTTCTCTCACCGAGGGACAAAGGATGGCAGAGGGCATCTCGGTCAAGCTCCTTCCCGACGTATACCCCATCGGTGATGAGATCGCGACCATCTATCAGGCGACGGGCAGACTCGTTCGCCCCGGCAATCTCCCCATCACGAAGGGTGTTATCGTATACAACCCCGAAACGCTTTACAACGTGTCGGCGGGCGTGCGTGAAAACAAGCCCGTGACCGAAAAATGGCTCACGATCGGCGGCGACGTCAAGAAAACGCTCGTTCTGCGTGTGCCCATCGGTATGCGCGTGCGCGACCTTTTCAAGAAGTGCGGCGTTACCGTTCCCGAGGGGTATGCCGTCATCGACGGCGGTCCTTCGATGGGACAGATCATCAACCCGAACATTGCCGTCGTAAAGAAAAGCACCAAGGGACTTCTCATTCTGCCCGAGCTGATTCCCGCCGTGGCAGGGAAGAAGGGCGACCTCAAAACGCAGATCGCCCGTGCGTCCTCGATGTGCTGTCAGTGCACCCGTTGCACCGACCTTTGCCCCCGCAACCTGATGGGTTACCCCATTTATCCGCATAAAATGGTCAGAACCGCAACCAAGCTCGCGGAAATGACGCCCGATATGATTCTTTCGGCGTCGCTTTGCTGCTCCTGCGGCGTTTGCGAAACGGCGGCTTGTTGTCAAAACATTTCGCCCCGTAACGTCATTATGGAGTTCAAGAACATTCTCGCGAAGAACCGTATGAAATACGTCGGCAACGAGGACGTTGAAGCGGACGAGTTCCGTGATAGCCGCCTTATTCCCATCTCCCGTTGGAAGAGCCAGCTCGGCGTTGCAAAGTTTGACCGTGAGGGAACGCTCGTCGCTCCCATCACCAAAACGGGTGCTGTCGAGATCGGGCTGAATTGGCACATCGGCGCGCCTTCCGCACTCACCGTCAAGGTGGGCGATACGGTCAAGGCGGGCGATAAGATCGCGGACGCGGCAGGCGGACTTTCCATCCCCGCATACGCATCCATCGACGGAAAAGTGACCTATGCAGACAGCACGAAGGTCGTCATCGAAAGCGTTTAAGGTTGAAAGGAACACGTGAATATGGTACACGCAGTAGGAGTTATTGAACTGAAAAGCATTGCAAAGGGCGTGGACGCGACCGACGCCGCACTTAAGAGTGCGGGCGTTAAGCTGATTTGCGCGCATCCCGCTTGCCCCGGCAAATATGAGATCATTCTCACGGGCTCGATCTCGGACGTTACCGCCGCGCTTGAGCACGTAAAGTCCCGCTTTGACCAGTACATCGTTGACAGCTCCATTATGGGACGCATCGACGAGCAGGTCATCAAGGCACTCTTTGGCACCCAAAGCGGTGTTAAGCAGGGCTCACTCGGACTTATCGAAACCTATTCCGCCGCTTCCGCCATCAAGGCGGGCGACCTTGCCGTAAAGACGGCACGCGTAGAGCTTTACGATCTGCGTGTATCGCGCGGTATGGGCGGTAAGGGCATCGTATTCGTGACGGGTGAGGTTGGCGACGTTACCGCCGCAGTAGAAGCGGGCGGCGCATATGCCAAGGAGCTTGGTATGCTCCACGCTACCACCGTCATTGCCGCACCCCACGCGGAGCTTTGGGAGCAGCTGTAATCCCTAATTTTCTTTATCCTAATCGAAAGGAGCAAAGCAAATGGAGCATATGCCCACGCGCTTTACCACAGAGAGAAGTGCCCGTATCGGTGCGCTCATCTCTGATCTATACGATCATCTGCCCGAAATTGAGGCAGATAGAGCCGAGCTGGTTGCCGAAAGCTACAAGGCAACCGAGGCGCTCCCCATCATTCGCCGCCGCAGTGCGGCGTTTGCCCACATTCTTAAAAATCTCCCCGTCACCATTCGCCGCGGAGAGCTGATCGTGGGTAGCAACGCAAAGACCCCGCGCGGATGCCCCACCTTCCCCGAATATTCGTGGGAGTGGCTTGAGCCTGAATTTGATACCATCGCCACGCGCGAGGCGGATCCCTTCTACATCTCCGAGGAAACCAAGGCACGCCTGCGCGCCGTTCATCCCTACTTCAAGGGAAAAACGACCAACGAGCTTGCCACCGCCTTGATGGACCCCGCCACCTATAACGTCTTTATGAACCACGGCATCTTTACCGTCGGAAACTATTTCTATAACGGCGTCGGTCACATTTGCGTGGATTACGGCAAAGTCCTTGCCATCGGCTACGAAGGCATCAAGAAGGAAGCGGAAGCGCTCCTTGCCAAGGTCAAAACGGGCGACGGCGAGTATATGCGCCGCCACCATTTCCTCACCGCAGTGATTGAGTGCTGTGACGCGGTACGCATCTATGCCGAGCGTTACGCCGCCGAAGCGGAACGTCTTGCCGCCGAGGAGAGCTGCCTTCTCCGCCGCGAGGAGCTAAAGGAGATCGCCGCCGCCTGCCGTCAGGTGCCTTATCACGGTGCGAGGAGCTTCCGTGAGGCGTGCCAGTCCTTCTGGTTCGTTCAGCTCCTGATGCAGACCGAAAGCAGCGGTCACTCCATTTCCCCCGGCCGTTTCGACCAATATATGTACCCTTATTATAAGGCAGACATCGACGCAGGAAAGATCACCCACGAAGAGGCACAAGAGCTTATCGACTGCATTTGGGTCAAGCTCAACGATCTCAACAAGGTGCGTGACGCCGCCTCGGCAGACGGCTTTGCAGGCTACGGACTCTTCCAAAACCTCATTGTCGGCGGTCAGGACATCTACGGTATGGACGCCACCAACGACCTTTCCTATATGTGTATTGAGGCATCCATTCACGTTCGCCTGCCTCAGCCCTCGCTCTCTATCCGCGTTTGGAACGGCTCGCCCCAAGACCTTCTTATGAAGGCGGCGTACCTCACCCGTATGGGTGACGGCGTTCCCGCCTACTATAACGACGAGGTCATCATTCCCTCGATTATGGCACGCGGACTTACCCTTGAGGAAGCGCGCGACTATTGCATCATCGGCTGTGTTGAGCCCCAAGCGCCCCACACCACCGACGGTTGGCACGATGCCGCATTCTTCAATATGTGCCGCCCGATGGAGCTTGTGTTCTCCAACGGCGTCGACAAGGGAGAACAGATCGGTCCCCGCACGGGTACCCTTGCCGAGCTTGATACCTTTGATAAGTTCTTTGACGCATATAAGAAGCAAGAGGCGTTCTTCATTGAAATGATGGTCAACGCCGACAACGCGGTGGACGCCGCGCACGCGGCGCGCTGTCCCTTGCCCTTTGAGTCCTCGATGATCGACGGATGTATGGAAAAGGGGCTCGCCGTAGAAGAGGGCGGTGCAAAGCACAACTTCACAGGTCCTCAAGGCTTCGGTATCGCCAATATGACGGATGCACTGCTTGCCATTCGCGAGCTGGTCTACGAGAAAAAGGAGATCACGCTTGAAGAATACGCCGCGGCGCTCGATGCCAACTTTGGCAAGGGCTACAAGGGAAAAGCGGCAGAGAAGATCACCGTGGACATTGCCAAAACGATGGAAAAGGCGGGCGTTTCCGTGGACGAAGCCACCGTTGCCGCCATCTATCGAACCGTCGTTTCTGGCGAATATATCCCTGCCGACAAGCGTGCGCGCTACGCCGAGATCTACGACAAGATCGCCGCAGTTAAGAAGTACGGCAACGACATTCTTGACGCCGACCTCTTTGCACGCGAGGTCGCTTATACCTACACCAAAGAGGTAGAGAAGTATAAGAACCCCCGTGGCGGTCAGTATCAAGCAGGCCTTTACCCCGTATCCGCCAACGTGCCTCTGGGCGCGCAGACGGGTGCAACGCCTGACGGCAGACTTGCCTTCACGCCCATCGCCGACGGTGTCGGTCCCGTATCGGGCAGAGATATCTCGGGTCCCACGGCAACCGCAAACTCGGTGGCAAAGCTCGACCACGGCATCGCCTCGAACGGTACGCTCTTTAACCAAAAGTTCCATCCCGCCGCCCTGGCAGGCACCGAGGGACTTCTCAAATTCGTTTCTCTCATTCGCGGCTTCTTCGATCAAAAGGGTATGCATATGCAGTTCAATGTCGTCAACCGCGAAACTCTGCTTGACGCGCAGGCAAATCCTGACAACTATCGCAACCTCGTTGTGCGTGTCGCGGGATACAGCGCACTCTTTACCACCCTTTCCCGTTCCTTGCAGGACGACATCATCGCCCGCACCGAGCAGGGCTTCTAAAAAATCTTAAAGGAGATCGTCGTGACGGAATATTATCAAAACGACGCCGCAGTGCGCGGCAGAATATTCGATATCCAGCGTTATTCCGTCCACGACGGTCCCGGCATTCGCACCATCGTCTTTTTGAAGGGCTGTATGTTCCGCTGTCTTTGGTGCTGTAACCCCGAGGGACAGCTTTACGAGCCCGTCACCCTTGCCGCTATGGGCGGTAAGCCCGAAAAAATTGCAGGCGAGGATATTTCCGCGGGCGAGGTGATGGATACCGTGCTTCGCGATAGCGTGTATTACGGTCGCTCAGGCGGCGGACTCACGCTTTCGGGCGGAGAAGCACTTCTTCAGCCCGACTTTGCCCTGGCGCTCTTCCGCCTTGCACACGCACACGGAATGACCACCGCCATCGAAACCACGGGATACGCCGAAAGGGAAGTGCTTGATCGGCTTCTCCCTCATATTGACTACGTTTTGATGGACATCAAGCATATGGATCCCGAAAAGCACAAAAGGTTTATCGGCAAGGACAATGCGAAGGTGCTGTCTAACGCTCCCTACATCGCCGCCCACGCCCATAGCTACACCGTGCGCGTGCCCGTCATCCCCACCTTTAACGATACGGATGCGGAGATCGCCGCCATCGCGCGCTTTGCCGCCTCAATGCGCGAAACGCGCGCCATTCACCTGCTCCCCTATCACCGCTTGGGCTCGGATAAATACACCGCGCTCGGCAGGGATTACGGTATGGGCACACTCCCTCTGATTCCCGATGAAAAAATGCGCCGACTTTTGACAGTAGCGCAAGAGGCAAGCGGAATTTACTGCCAAATCGGCGGCTAAATACGAACACAACTCCATATGAAAGGAAACGAATATGGAATTACAGGATAAAATGCGTATAGTGCAAGAGCTGGTGCCCGGCAAACAGGTCACCCTCGCGCACATCATTGCAAACCCCGACCCCGTTTTGTATCAAAAGCTGGGTCTTGATCCCAAAACGGATTATTCGCGTTCTGCCATCGGCGTTTTGACCGTATCCCCTGCGGAAACGGCAGTCATCGCCGCGGACATCGCGATGAAGTCCTCAAACGCCGACCTCGGCTTTGTAGACCGCTTTACGGGCACGCTCATCATCACGGGTACCGTGTCTGCCGTAGACTCGGCGTTTACCGCCATTATGGACTACGTGCAGGATAAGCTCGGCTATACCGTCGTGGAAAAGACCCGCACCTAACGATGAAAAAGCTCATCCTTATCGGCAGAGTTGCCGCAGGAAAAACCACGCTCACCCAAGCACTCCTTGGGGAAGACATCAAGTATTACAAAACGCAATCCATTCATTACGGGGAAGTCATCATCGACACCCCCGGCGAATATACCGAGCTGCGCCAAACATCGGGCGCACTCGCGCTTTATGCCTATGAAGCGGACATCGTAGGGCTTGTGCTTTCTGCCAACGAGCCCTATTCCATTTACAGTCCCTGCATCACCTCAATGGTCAACCGCGAGGTGGTTGGTATCATTACGGGCATCGATAAGCCCGACGCCCGCCCCGAGCTTGTAGAAAGCTGGCTTCGCCTTGCGGGGTGTAAAAAGATCTTTCGTGTCAGCTCCTATACGGGAGAGGGCATTGACGAAATTTTAGAATACCTCAAAGAGGACACCGACGACGGTGGAAAGGACAAGCTATGAGTCAGACCAAAGTCATTTGCTTCGCCAACAACAAGGGGGGAAGCGGAAAATCGACCACCTGCTCCAACGTAGGCTATGCGCTTGCATCGCTTGGAAAGCGCGTGCTTCTCGTGGATGGCGATATGCAGCTCAACCTTTCGCTCTCCTTTTTCGATGAGGAAAAGGTGCTTTCTATGGCGGCGGGTAAAGAAAATCTTTACTATGCCATCAAGGAAGAAAAGGACCTTGCCGATTACATCATTCCTACCCCCTATGTAAATCTTGATATCGTTCCCTCGTCGACGCTGATGAGTGGCATTGAGGTCGAGCTTTTCACCAAGTGGCAAAGAGAGTTCATTCTTCGCAAATGCCTTGAGCGCGTTCGCGCAACGGGAAAATACGACTTTATCCTCATCGACGCACCCCCTACCCTCGGCGGTTGGGTGATGAATATTATGTGCGCCTCGGATTTCGTCATCGTTCCCGTAGAAGCAAGCCCGTGGGGGCTCTTCGGTCTTGCCAATATGTTTGAGTTTACCGAAAAGGTGCGTGCAATGTCGCCCACGCTCTCCGTCCTCGGCATTGCTGTGACTAAGGCGGACGAGAGAAAAAACTATTTTCACCAAACGCTTGACACGCTCGGCTCTATTGAAGGGGTCGCCCTCTTTCAGAGCATCATTCGCGTAGATAGCACCGTGGAATGGTCGCAGGATAATTCGAAGCCCGTTCTCGCGTATAAGCCCTCGGCACGCAGTGCCAAGGAATATTTAGAACTTACAAAGGAGATTCTTGAATATGTCAGTAGGAAAAGCAAGTATTAAGCGCGCACTCGGCACCCCCGCCACTGAGCCCGTAAAGGAAGAAAAGGCGGCACCCAAGGCAGAAGCAAAGAAGCCCGTGGCAAAGAAGCCCGCGGCAAAGAAGCCCGCAGCCAAGAAGCCTGCCGCAAAGGCAGCACCCAAGGCTGAAGAGAAGAAGCCTGTCGCCAAAAAGCCCGCAGCCCCCAAGGCAGTGAAGGCTCCCGCCCCCAAGACCGCATACACCCTTGGTGATGCACTTCCTTACTATCTGCTTTAATGAAACGCATCTTTTCTCTATTTCTTGCCCTTTGCCTGCTTTTGGGACTTGCTTCCTGCGGCAAGGGCACCTTTGATTATACCACGAGTGACATCACGGATTACTACGACCTTCTGCTCTCCGAGTTTACGGGCGGCACTTATGATATCGACCTTCCCGACAAAATTACGGATGAGGACGTGTGGCGGCAGCTTCGCTATTTGCAGCTGTATCACTCCACCCGCCGCGGGCAGGAGTCGCTTGACGTGTATTTGCGCCGTCCCGAATTCGGCGACACCGTGTTTTTCTATTACGACGTCGTTTTAGAGCAGAACGGCGACCCCGTTTTCAGCAACCTCTTTACCAAAAGCGGCGCTTCCTCGGTGACCGTCGGCTCTTGGGAATTCCCCGAAAGCAAAACGATGGCATTTAACCCCCTGCTTGACAACGAGGCAATGTCCGATGCGCTTGCACAGACGATGCCCGCAACCCGTGTTTTAGAGGGCACGGTGGAAGCGGGTGACATTGTAGTCCTCGATTACCGCATCCTGAACGAGAACAACGTCGTGACGGAAAGCGCAACCGAGTTCCGCATCGACACAAGCTCGCTCTCCCTCTACGAGCATATCTTCCCCAAGGAAGTCCTCTCGTCCTTCGTCGGCAAAACGCTTGGCGAGGAGTTTCGTGTCACGCACACCCAAACGGCTGAGGGCTCGGACAAAACCGTCACGAACACCTATGTTTGCTCTCTAACGCACAAGGTAGAGGAAAGCTATAACACGGTCGAGGTGACGCTTTCTAAGAACGCCTTTGACGACACCTTTAGCGATACGCTTCAGTCCCTCAACGGTAAAACGGTCTACGTAAGATATACCGTCGCGCGCTTCGTCGATTTCGACGTGCCCGACCTTGACAGCGAGTTCTATATCGATACGCTTGGTCTTGTAACCGAGGAAACCGATCCCCAGAAGATCGAGGAAGAGGCGCTCAAGCAGGTGAAGAAAAAGCTTGAGGACGAGCAGCTGATGAGCAAGGTTCTCCCCGTTGTGCGCGCTACGGTGTTTGAAAAGATCTTGGCACGGGACGACCGCGTAAAGAAATACCCCAAGGGGCAGGTCGACGCGGTTTACGAGGACCTTTGCGCCGAAGCAATGCAAGCGTTTGAGGAAGCCAAGCAAGAGGCCGCCAATATGGGTATGGAGCACGGCTACAAAAACATCGACGATTTCGCGGCAGAGTATTTTGAATACGACGAGAAGGAATTCTCCAGTATGCACGACTTCTGTACGCACCAAGCCAAATACGTGGTCGAGCTTCGCCTTTTGAACTTTGCCATTGCCCAGCTCGGCGGGATCCGCTACGACACCGAAAAGGCGGAAGCGTACTACGAAACCTATCTTGCCTATATCATTGAGAGATATACCGATCCCGTGTACGGCATCACGCTTTCCGAGGATGAGCTTGCAAGCATTGAAGCGCGCGCCCAAGGCTCGGAGATCGAACGCCTTTATTTGGAGTATATCAACCTTCTCATAAAGTATTATAGCGTTTACCAAGGACTCGCCTTGACCGAGGATGAGGTGCAGGATATCGTTGGAACGTTGGACGAGGTCCTTTTGGACGGACTTCTTTCGATCACCGAGATCAACGTACAGCAATATCTGTATGCCAATAACAAATGGACCTGAGCCTTGAAAGGAATTTTATGAAAAAGACCCTACTTTTTACCCTGCTTTCCCTCGTGCTCCTCGTTTTGCTTTCTGCGTGTGCGGACGGCGATTATGCGACGCTCACCTATGTCGTGGACGGCAACGAGTATCACGTCGATACGCTGGAGAGCGAGGACGATATATTCGGGCAGATCGGCAAAGAGCCCGTCAAGGGCGGCTTTGTTTTCAACGGCTGGTATTACGATGAGGGCGTTTGGGAAAAGCCCCTCAGCTATCAGGAGCTGAACGGCGCGCTCGCGTCCGAGGACTACCGCGTATATGCCAAATGGGAAAACGTCGACTTGAAATACAACGAATCGACGCGCTCCTACACCGTAGTGGGACTTCTTTTGGACGCAGGAAACGATATCGTCATTCCCAAGACCTACAAGAGTTTCCCTGTCACGGCGATCGCCGAGGAAGCGTTCCGTGGCAACAAAACCCTCACGTCCATCGTGATTCCCGACTCGGTCACCACCATCGGGGACTATGCCTTTGCCGAATGCACCGCGCTCAAGGAGCTCACCATTCCCAACTCCGTGACCTCGGTGGGCAGAGGGGCGTTTTCCAACTGCATCTCTATCAAGAGTGCCAAGATCAGCACCGCACTCAAGGAGCTCAGCGCAGAAATGTTCTTCAACTGCAATCAGCTTGGAGAGGTCACACTTCCCAAAGGGCTTTTGAAGGTCGGTGCGCGCTCTTTTGCGTCCTGCACGTCGCTTGCATCCCTCACCATTCCTTTCCGCGTGACAGCGATCGGCGCCGAGATTTTGATGAACACGGCGTTGACCGAGATCACCTACGGGGGAAGCGTTTCGGACTTTGCACAGATTGACAAGGACGATTTTCAAAAAGGCTCCCCCATTGTTACCGTGCATTGCACGGACGGGGACGTTACCCTATAAACAAAAAAAGATCGCAGAAATCTGCGATCTTTTTTCATTCTTATCCCTTTGCACGCTTTCTTTCAAAATGGAAAACGGCGCTTTCAAACCAAACGATGGCAAGCAAATGCACGAGCGTGCAGGGAAGAAGCACGGACGGCATATAAATGGCAAGATACTTTAATAGGGAAGCCATACAAAGGATGATCCACGCGGCAGAGATCTTGTCCGCATCGAATTTTTTATAAAGGCTTCGCTCGAGCGCCTTTGCCCCCTCGGAAAACTCATAGGTAATGTAGAGCGAGGCAACCGTCATTACAACGCCGATCGCCAAGGTCGCCACCGTGGGAAGCACGAGCGCGGAAAGGTCCAAGGCAAACTCCGCAACGCTCAAGGGAAGCGTGATGTACGCCCCAAGCCGCAGGCGGCGAAAATGCTCGTTTTCTTGCCCGTAACGCCGAGTCGCCAAAAGCAAAAGCCCGTATCCCAAAAAGTCGGGAATGGCGTTTAGCGTGCCGCCATAGCCGAGCGTTATGGGGAAGTCCAGCAAAATGAGCAGAAACCCGAAGAAATAGTATAGCATATCTTATCGGAAGAAGAAATACCAAACCACGAACACAAGGAGCATAAGTCCAAAGATCGCGGGGGTAAGATAATCCCAAAAGGACGCCTTTTCGGGGAGCGCGGGACCTGCTTCCGCCTCTTCTGCACGGATCTCCTCAAACACGGCTTCCATTTCCGCCTCTTCCTCTTCGGTGGGGGCGTTTTCATCCGCCTCACCCGAAAGCACCTCGCCCAGCGTTTCAAGCACCTGCGGGTCCTTTATGTTCGCGGCAAGGGTATTGAGAGAGGAGAGCGCCTCTTGCTTTTCGGGAGAATCCTCTTCGACCGTTGCGCGGTCGAGAAGCGCCTCACAGGACGCGCAAAGCACGCGCTTTGCACCATACGCGCTGATAAATAAAACGGCAGGAGATTCTGCCTCAAAATGGGTTCTGCAAATAGCACAGGTATTCATCGGTCTTCATCCTTTGAAAACTTTTTCGTTGCGTATAGTATATCACAAAAACGCGCATCTGTCAACATTTGCGCTCCTTTTTGCAGAATAAGTCGTTCTGTGTCTTGCTTTTTCGCTCGCGGTATGGTAAAATATAAGGGTAACGAAACAGGGAAAGGAGATGGACTTATGGTTCTCATTATTGCGGAAAAGCCGAGCCTTGGCAGAAATATCGCTTCCGCCATCGGCAAGCTCCAAAATAAGAACGGCTACCTTGAGGGGGACGGGTATCTCGTCACCTGGGCGTTCGGTCATCTCTTTTCTTTGGCAGACGTCGATAAATATTCTCCCAACCCCGACGGCTCCGCACGGTGGTGCCGTGAGGTGCTTCCTTGCTTCCCCAAAAAGTTCGTTTTCGAGCTTCGCCGCGGCGATAACGGCAAGCCCGACAGCGGCATCGAAAAGCAGTTTCGCCTGATTGAAACGCTTGTCAACCGCCCCGATGTTGAGGCGGTCGTCAACGCAGGAGACGCCGACCGTGAGGGAGAGATCATCGTTCGCCTTTGTATTGAAAAGGCGCTCAAGACCAAAAAGCCCGTGCTTCGCCTCTGGCTTCCCGACCAAACGCCCGAAACGGTGCGCGCCGCCATCGCCGATATGAAGCCCGATGCGGACTACGACCACCTCGCGGGCGAGGGCTTTGCACGCACCTATATCGATTGGCTGTACGGCGTAAACTTTACGCGTTACGCCACGCTCCGCAACGGTGCGCTTTTGCGTGTCGGGCGTGTCATCGTTCCCATCGTGCGTGCGATCTACGACCGCGATATGGCGATCAAAGGTTTCAAGCCCGAAAAATACTTCGTGCTGCAAAGCCGCGCCGAAACCAAGGGAGAGGTGGTTGAGCTAACGGGAAAGAAGCGCTTTTCTCTTGCGGAAAAGAGCCAAGCGGAAGCCCGCGCGGCGCTCTATAATCAAACGGGTGCCGTGGTTACCTCGGTCAAAAAGAAAAAGACCACCCTTGCCCCCGGCAAGCTCTATTCGCTCTCCAAGCTCCAAAGCGTTCTCGGCAAAAAGTTCAAGATGTCGATGACCAATTCGCTCGCCATCGTGCAAAAGCTGTACGAGGCAGGGTATCTCACCTACCCCCGTACCAACTCCGAGTATCTTGCCACCGCAGAAAAGGACAAGATGCGTCAAATTTTAAAGGGCGTTTCCGCGCTCGGGTATCCTGTGCGCTTTAAGGATAGCAAATACATCTTTGACGACAGCAAGATCGAATCCCACTCGGCATTGACGCCGACCTATAAGATCCCCTCGCCCACCGCCCTCACCGAGGACGAAAAAAAGGTGTATTCCACCGTGCTTCGCCGCTTCGTCGCCGTGTTCTGCGCCGAGGATTGCACCGCCGCCAAAACCGAAATGACCATTTCGGTCGGCTCTCTTGAGGACTTCGTCTTAAAGGGCACGACCATTCTCACGGCGGGCTGGATGAAATACGACGACGGCGGTCAAAAGGACAAGCTCTTACCCAATCTCGCCGAGGGAGATGTTGTCAACGTTGCCTTCGCACCCGCAGAAAAGGAAACGACACCCCCCAAGCACTACACCATCGAAACGCTCAACCAATACCTAAAAAACCCCTTCCGCGAGGAAAAGGCAGAACTGAAGGAAAAGGAAGAGAACGGTGAGATGGACGACGATACCGAGGAGTATCGCGCAATGCTTGAGGGCGTTGAGCTGGGCACCGAGGCGACGCGCACGTCCATCATCGACAATGCGCGGAAAAGCAAATATATCGACCTCAAAAAGGACGTCTACACCATTCTTCCCGGCGGCATTCACCTCATTGAGTCGCTTGAGGATATGCACATCTCAATGGATAAATACAAGACCTGTGAGATGGGACGCTCGCTCAAAAAGGTGTTTCGCGGCGCGCTTTCCGTAGAGGAGAGCGTTGCACTTGCCTGCGACGAGATCGCCGCCGTGTTCCGCACCGCCGACGCGGAAGAGGAAAACGGCATCGGCTTTTTTGGCGATGAGGTGGGCGAATGCCCCCTTTGCCATAGCCGCGTGCGCCGCACATCCTTCGGGTATGGCTGTGCAGGCTATAAGGAAAAGGGCTGTCGCTTCAGCATCCGTATGAAGATTTTGGGCAAGCTGATTCCCAAATCGCTGGCAAGCACCCTCTTGAAAGAGGGCAAAACGCCCGTGCTTTCGGGCTTTATCTCGCAAAAAACGGGAAAGCCCTTTGATGCGATGCTAACGCTCGGCGAAAATGGACGCATCGGCTTCGCCTTCCCCCCGCGTGAGGCAAACACGATCCCCTTCGCCCCCCCCATTCAGTAAAAAAAAAACCCACCTGCGTGGGCAGGTGTTTTTCTGTCGTTCGTCCTTATCAGTCAGAAACGTAAGGAAGAAGAGCCATATAACGAGCGCGCTTGATCGCGGTCGTCAGTGCGCGCTGATGCTCAGCGCAGGTGCCGGATACGCGGCGGGGAAGGATCTTTGCACGCTCGGAGATGAACTTGCGGAGCTTTGCAACGTCCTTGTAATCGATGGCTTCTACCTTGTCTGCACAGAAGATGCAAACCTTTTTACGCTTCTGGTGAGGACGAAAAGAACGCTGGGTATCGTTTCTATCCATTTTCTTTTCTCCTAATTATTTTTTGATTCACCTATCAAAATTCGCTTTCGCGGTGAGAAGGAAGCGAATCCAAATCAGAAGGGAAGACTGTTGTCGTCAACCTCTTCGAATTCGGGAGCATTGCCTGCGCCTGCGGCGGGCTGACCGTATGCATCGGGTGCATAGCCTGCGTTGTCGCCTGCGCTTGCGGAGTTCTTATTTTCGACGAACGTGATCTCGTCAGCTACGACCTCGGTTGCGTAACGCTTGTTGCCCTGTGCATCCGTCCAGCTTCTGCTTTGAAGCTGACCGCATACGAGAAGAGGACGACCCTTCTTGAAGTACTTGGCAACAAATTCAGCGCGCTCACGCCAAGCCACAACGCTGATAAAATCGGCGGCGGGCTGACCTTGGTCTGCGTTTCTTTGGAAACGGCGGTTGATGGCGAGCGTAAAGCTGCAAACGGACGTGCCTTGGGCGGTCTGCTTGAGCTCGGGATCTGCCGTCAAATTACCGATCAGAATAACTTTGTTAAAGCTTGCCATATGAACTCTGCCTTTCTAAAAATTGGTAACGACCGAATTACTCGGCGTCGGTTGCTTCTTCTGCAGGAGCCGCTTCGGGCGCTGCGACGGAAGCTTCGGGAGCCTTTTCAAGACGCGTGGTCATAAAGCGAAGAATTGCATCGCTGATGCCCATCAGACGCTCAAGCTCGAGGGGAAACTCAGGTGCGCTCTCAAAGGATGCGAGAACGTAATAGCCTTCGCTTACCTTGTTGATAGGATAAGCGAGTCTACGCTTGCCCCACTCATTCACCGCGATCAGCTTGCCGTTTTCGGCAATCAGGGTGGTGAACTTGTCTTGCGCGGACTTTGCGTCTTCCTCGGAAAGCGCACCGCTTACGACAAACAGGGTTTCGTAGAAGCAAGTTTTCTTTTCCATCTTTTTATACCTCCTTATGGACTTTTGGCTACCGAAGTAGCAAGGAGATGGACCGACATCGATCCAAATCACCAAAGTATTATATCACGCAATTTCTCTTTTGTCAAGAGGAAATGCCCGATTTTTACCAAAACCATTTAAATTTTATTCTTCCCCGTCCGTGCTTTCTTCGCTTGGCGTATCCTCGCCCTCGGACACGCTTTCGCTCTTGGCGGCGTTTTCCTCGACGATCGCTCCGTAGCGTGCGGCGTTAAAATTGCGGTACGCCTCAGAGGAAAGGGGAAGATTCTTCTTTGCCAAGCGGTGGATGAGGAAGCGGCGCACCTCAATGTTAAGCGTGGCATAGATCGGAACGGCGACGAACGCGCCGATAACACCGAAGACCGAAAGGGAAAGAAGCACCACGACGGCAGTCACGCCGTACGAGGGACGGAGCTTCTTGGGAAGCATTTGGGGGAGCAAAACGTTGGTCGCGAAGAACTCAAGCACGAGGATCACGGCGGCGTACAGAAGCCCCCAAAGTGGATTCTTAAGGATCACGACGAGAAGAATGGATGCCGTCGTGCCGAGGATGGGACCGATAACGGGAATCAAGTGCGAAAGCAAAACCAAAAGCACGATCACCGAAAGAAGCGGGATCTTCATAAGCAGACCCAGAAGAAGCACCGCGCCCGCAAAGGAAAAGGCAATCACGAGGCGGTTAAAGGAGAAGGACGCAAAATCGGTGTAAAGGCGCTTAAAGAACAAAACGAATCTGTTGACGTGACGCTCGGGGAGAAGCGCAACCACAAGCTTGCCCGTAATGCCCGAGATGACACGGCGCGAGGCGAGCAGGTAGATGGCAATGATGAGTCCCATAAAGATGCCCGAGATCTGTCCAACGATAAACGAAAGAATGCCGGTGAGCGAGGAAACCAAAAGATTGACGAGGGAGTTTTCCGCGCCCGTGCCGAACAAGAACGACATCAAGCCTTGATACAGGTCGTAGAGGAAGGGGTGCGCCGCCGCGTTTTGGGCGACGAATGCGTCAAGGCGTGCCTTGGTTTCCAAAATGAAGCGATAAAGCTCACCCGCGTCGGTAATGAGGCGAGGAATGATGACGATCAAAAGCGCCGCAATCACGCCCAACGTGAGCAAAAGCGTGACGGCGATGGAAACGCCCGACACAAGATACGGGTGCGGCTTTTTCCTCGAAAATATCTTTTCAAACAACGAGTCAAAGCGCTTTACGGCGGGGAAGAGCAGAAACGCAAACAGAACGCCGTAAAGAATGGACGTGATCGCGGAAAGGAAGCTCCCCACCGCCGAGGTGATCGCGCCGAAATTGATGCAAAGAAGCAGGAAAACGAGCGAAAAGGCAATGACCGCAAGCGCGTATACGGCAATGGTGAAATAGGTAGAGTTTAGCTTTTTCACGGGCGTCTTTCCTCCTTCTCGTCCTTTTTATGAAGCTCCTCATCCTCGTGCTCTCTGTCGCCGAGGAAAAATAGGTGCTTGAGCTTTCTCTTGCGCGGCGCTGCCGTCGTTGCAAAAAGATCGGTATAATGCTCGGTATCCACGGGCTGTCCCTTCTTTAAAAGGCGGTGATTGGTGCCGTCCTTAACGAGCATATAAATGACGCTGAAGAGAGGCGGGGAGAGGAACATACCGATCACCCCAAAGAAGCCGCCGAAGAGCGCCACCGCCACCATAATCCAAACGGCGCGCAGATCGATGATAGAGCCGATAACCTTGGGGAAAATGATGTTGCCGTCGAGCTGCTCCACGGCAAGCACGATGATGGCAAACCAAAGCGCAAGCAGAGGATTGTCCCCCGTCAGGATCAAAATACCGCAGGGAATACCGCCAAGAATGGCGCCGATGATGGGAATAAAGTTCGTGATGGTCATCACGACGGTGATAAGGAAAGGATACGGAACGCCCAAAATGGGAAGCACGATCAGGTAGAGAAGTCCCACGATGGTGCATTCCACGATCTTTCCAATCAAATATTTGCCGAAAATACGGTTGGAGTAGAATGCGAGCTTTTCAAGGTAGCGGAACACGCGGAAGGAGAAAAGCGCGGCGCCAAGACGGCGCATCGCGGCGGCAAGTGATTTGCGATGGTAAAGAATACCCACCGAAAGGCAAAGCCCCACGAAAAAGTCAAAGAGCGTCGTGGCAAGCGAAGCGCCGAAGCGCGTGATGGAATCCATAATAACGGTGCGGGAGCTCTGCAAAAATTCAAGCAGACCCTCTACCGTCAAATGGAAGCCGAGTGATGCGCCGAAGTAGTTGACGAAATCAACGAGCTTTTCCGCAAGCTGAACGAGTCGCTCGCCGAGGAGCTTCGTGTCGCCGAGCAAAAGCGGAAAAACAAAGGTAACGAAGCAGAAGACGATCCCACCGAGAAGAACGAAAGACGAGAGAATGGAAAGCGCACGCGCAAAGGCATCGGCACGCGCTCTCGTTTTTTCCGTTTTGCGTGTATCCCTCTTTAAGAGCTTGACGAAAAGGCGCTCGAAGCGCACGACCAAGGGGCG
>JAZSBJ010000006.1:0-4715 GCA_045602305.1 Eubacteriales bacterium
GAAACGGTGCTTTTTTCTTTGGTGCAGGCTGAGATTTGAAAGAACCTCATCCGCGAAGCGGAATGGGGTTCGGTCGTCCGCCGCAGAGCGACGCCTGCTTGCAGGACGGCGGCAAGGCGCGACGCCTTCGAGCATAGCGAGAGCCTCCCGACCGATGCCACCCATTCGGGTGGCTTTTTTCTTTACTTTTTCTGTTCTGCGAGGTCGCAGATGAGGAGCATTGCGCGGGCGTAGGACGTGGGTACGGTATCCTTGAAAAGCACTTCCCTTTCGGAGTGACTTCCGTCGCCTGCAGGACCGATGCCGTCAAGGCAGACAGCGCCGTAGGACGCGAGGATGTTGGCGTCGGAAAGCCCGCCGCCCTTTTGGAATTCGATGGGAAGTCCTGCCGCGCTTGCGATTTTCTTTACGTGCTCGGCGTATTCGGCGACTTCCTTGGTATAAACGAGGGCGGGCTTAAAGCGACGCGTGATCTCGACGCCGATGCCTCTCTCCTTTGCGCCCTTTGTGAGCGCTTCGATGGCGCGGTCAAAACGCGCGGGCTCCCCGTTGTCGTCGATGCGGATGTCCACCTCGATATACGCTTCGGGGGCGACGATGTTCTTTTTCGTGCCGCCGCGGGCGATGCCGACATTGACGCTTGTGCCTTTCGACTCGTCTTGCATTTCGGAGAGGGCGACGATCCATTTTCCCATCTCGTGGACGGCGCTTTTTGCGCCGTTGATGAACACGGAGCCGCAGTGCCCTGCGACACCTGTAAATTTCACGATATAGCCAAGACCCCCCTTGCGCTCCACGCGCGAGGTGCCGTTTGCCGCCATTCCCTCAAAGACGAAGGCGTAACGCGACCTTTTCGCGTATTCGGCATACACCTCTTTCGAATAGAGGGAGCTGGTTTCCTCGTCGGAATTAAAGACGGCGACGATGTTGAGCTTTTCACCGACCTCTTTGGGAAGCTCCTTCATTAGGTAGTACATAAAGAGGACGCCCGCTTTCATATCGTGAACACCAGGACCGTAGGCGTACTTATCGTCCATAGAGAACGACCATTTTTCCGTCGTGCCGAGGGTAAAAACGGTGTCGAGATGCCCGATCATAAGAAGGTCGTAGTTTTCCGCCTCGCGGTTGGTGCAGATGAGAGTGGGACCCGCGTTCGGGGAGAGGTCGTGCTTTTTCGTCTGCCAGCCGAGATCCTTAAAACGGTCTGCCAAAAAATCGGCGATCTTGTCGATTCCCGCGTGACCGTCGACGGTGCCGCTATCGATATTTACAAGGTATTCAAGGTCCTCGTAAAAGCGATCGAGATTCATCGAGAGATCCTCTTTTCTATAGATTATTGCAAAAGCGATTCCGCATAGCGTACGCCCGCCATAGCGTCCTTTGCATAAAAGTGGGCGCCAATCGTATCCGCGTATTCCTGCGTCAAAACGGCACCGCCCACCATCACGCGCGTGGCGGGGCACTCTCTTTGCAAGAGAGCGACGGCTTCTTGCATTGCGGGGACGGTTGTCGTCATTAGGGCGCTTAACCCCACGAGGGGCGCCTTATGCGTCTTGACTGCGTCAACGACCGTTTGGGCGTCTACGTCGCGCCCGAGGTCATATACGGCGTAGCCGTAGTTTTCAAGCAAGAGCTTTACGATGTTTTTGCCGATGTCGTGGATATCTCCCTTGACTGTGGCAAGGACCACGGGATATTTGGTGGCGTTTTGTGCGGGGAAGGCGCGCTTGATCTCCTCAAAGGCGCGCTTTGCCGCCTCTGCGGCGATGAGCAGGGCGGGAAGATATACCGTTTTATTCTCAAATCCCACGCCGACGGCGTCAAGGGCGGGAATAATCTCCTCTGTTATGACGGAAAGAGGGGCTTTTCCCGCTTCAAGGCACGCCTGCGTCAAGGCGGCGGCTTTGTCGCCTCTTCCCTTGATGATGGCGCTTTGCAGGGTGGTAGCGGCGTCCTCGACATCCCTCTCTGCTTGCTTCTTTTGGGTGGGAGATGCGGCGGGAGCGGCGCTTTCGGCAAAGGCGATATACGCGCCGCAGTTTTCGTCAAGACCCGCGAGGGTGCGGTAGGAATAATAGGTTTTCATCATCTCGCCCGAATGGGGGTTCATAATCGCGGCAGAAAGACCGCGCGCGAGGGCGAGGGCAAAGAAGGTGCCGTTGATGAGGTCGCGTGCGGGAAGTCCGAAGGACACGTTGGAAACACCGAGGGACGTGTGGCAACCGAGGTCGCGGCGAAGCATCTCGACGGCGCGTAGCGTTTCGACCGCCGCCGTTGCATCCGCGCTGACGGTGAGCGCCAAGGGGTCGAAAACGAAATCCTTTTTCTCAAGTCCGTATTTTGCACCCTCATCGAGGATACGGCGGGCGATCGCCACGCGTTCCTCTGCCGATGCGGGGATGCCGTTCTCGTCCAGCGTGAGGGCGACGACAAGACCGCCGTATTTTTTTGCCAAGGGCAAGACGGCGTCAAGGCTCTCCCGTTTTCCGTTTACGGAATTGATCATCGGCTTGCCGTTATAGCGGCGGAGCGCGCTTTCCATTGCGGCGGGGCTTGCGGTGTCGATCTGAAGTGGGAGCGCGGTGACCGCTTGCAGGGCACAAACGGCATCGGTGAGCATTTTCGTTTCGTCGATCTCGGGAAGTCCTACGTTGACGTCAAGGATATGCACGCCGCACGCCTCTTCCTTGATTGCCTCTGCGATGATATAGTCCATATCGTTTGCGCGAAGGGCTTCCTTAAAGCGGGGCTTGCCCGTGGGATTGATGCGCTCTCCGATGAGAATGGGAGCGTCCCCAAAGGTCACGGCGTGGGTGTAGGACGACACCGAGGTGACGTTTTTCTTTATAAGCGGCAAAGGAGAGATCTCCTTTGTCAAGGCGACGAGTGCTTCGATATAGGCGGGGGTAGTGCCGCAGCAGCCGCCAACGGCGCGCACGCCGCGGCGCACGAGGGGAGCGACGTCCCGCGCAAAGGCGTCGGGCGAGAGATCGTACACCGTTTTTCCGTCAACGCTCCTCGGAAGCCCTGCGTTGGGCTTGAAGATCACGGGCACGGACGCAGAGGAGAGAAAGGCGTCGACCACGGCGGCAAGCGCCGCGGGTCCCTCGGAGCAGTTGGCGCCGATGGCGTCGGCACCGAGCCCCTCAAGCATTGCCGTCATCGCGTGTGCGTCGGCTCCCGTGAGGAGCTTTCCGTCCTTATCAAAGGCGCAGGACACGAATACGGGGAGAGAGGAGTTTTCCTTTGCCGCAAGAAGTGCCGCCTTGGTTTCGTAGCTATCTCCCATCGTTTCGATAAAGATGAGGTCGACGCCGTATTTGACGCCGAGCGTTACCGTTTTGGCAAACACGGCGACGGCGTCCTCAAAATCAAGGTCACCGTAGGGGCGAAGCATTCTGCCCGTCGGTCCAATGTCAAGCGCCACCCAAGTGGGGTGAGGGACGTTTGCCGCCGATTGCGCCGCACGCGCGTTTTGGATGGCGCTTTTGACGATCTCGTCTAGCTCCGCATCCGAAAACTTGAGGGCGTTTGCGCCAAAGGTGTTGGTGTTTACCACGTGGCTTCCCGCGCGGAAATAGTCGCAGTGAATGCGACGGATGACATCGGGATGGGTGAGGTTCCAGCGCTCGGGCAATTCGCCCGCCGTGAGCCCCTCTGCCTGCAAGAGCGTGCCCATTCCGCCGTCGAGAAACAGCGTATTTTGTTTTAAAAATTCCGTAATCTTCATACAGTTCTCCTTGCAATTCCAACAAAAGCCGTGACCGATTTGCGCGGGGACATCAAGAGGCTTTCGTTCAAGGAAAGTCCAATCTTTTTAGAGAGGTCGAGGGCGCGGAATATCTCCGTCTGTGCCGAGAGAGGAAGGTTGCCGTAGCCGGGGCTGAAGCGAGGGCGAAGTACGAATCCCACCCCTTCGTATTCCGACGCCTTTTGCGTGCAAAAGGCGTCGGCAAGTGCTTCGATGCGCTCGTCCCCCAAGGCGTCAAGCAAGAGCGCGCGGGTGGGCGACGTGACGGCGACACGCGAGATGAGGCGGTCAAAGGCAAGCCCAAGCGTTGCCCCAAAGACCAAGACACGCTCACACTCCGAAAGGTTTTTTTCAAGGTCGGACGAGGGCGTGCAAAAAAAGCCCATATCCACCCGTCCCTTTTGTACCGAAACGGGAAGCTCGGTATACGCTAGGCGATAGGTGAGGTGTGCTTCTGCGAGCGCGATGCACTCGTCGAGAAGCGAGGAAAGGACACCGTCATCTTCCTTCGCACCCGCATAGCGCAAGACCTCTTTGCGGTTGACGGGTGAGATGGTTGACGGGAAAAACAATTCTCCCGTCATTTGAGAATATCCGAAAGGTTGTGCTGAATGGCGGCGGCGACCGAGGGGTTATTCATCGAATATACGTGGACGTTTTTGATGCCGTTGGCGTAAAGGTCGATGATCTGGTCCGTTGCGTAGGCGATGCCCGCCTGCTTCATTGCGGCAGGATCGGTGCCGAATTTATCCACGAGCGCCTTAAAGCGTTGGGGCATTAAGGAGCCCGAGAGCTTGATGGCGCGCTCCACCTGCTTGCCGCTCGTGATGGGCATAATGGCGGGGATGACGGGGACGGTGATGCCCGCTTCGTGAATCTTATATAGGAAATTGTAAAAGAGGTTGTTGTCAAAAAACATTTGCTTTGTGAGGAAGGCGCAGCCCGCATCCACCTTTTCCTTAAG
>JAZSBJ010000007.1:0-10412 GCA_045602305.1 Eubacteriales bacterium
GCGGCTTTTTGCCACGCGCCCGTCCTCAATCGCCTGAAGGATCGCACAGCCCTCTTCCTTGGTATGCGTGCAGTCGTCGTAGCGGCATTCGCCCGCAAAGGGCAAAAAGTCGGGGAAGGTGGCAAGAAGGTCCTCAAGCGCAAAGAAATCAAAATGCTCGAAATCAATGAGGCTAAAGCCGGGGGTGTCTGCCACGTACCCGCCCGAAAAGGGGAAAAGCTCCACGTGGCGCGTGGTGTGGCGTCCGCGCTCGGTCTTTTCGCTGAGCGTACCCGTTTCGAGCGAGAGATTTGGGAAAAGCGCAGTCAGAAGCGTGCTTTTTCCAACGCCCGATGCCCCTGCAAAGGCGGCAATGCCGCCGTCCTTCAGCGCGTCCGAAAGATACTCGCGCAAGGCGTCAACCCCCTCGCCCGTCGGCGATGCGACGGTAAAAACGGGATAGCCCGCCGCCCGATACAAGGCGGCAATGGCGTCGCCCTCACGGGCGGCAATGTCCTGCTTGGTCACCGCAAGCACGGGGGTGATGCCCTCGTGGGCGCAAATGCATAAGAGCTTATCCACCGTAGAGAGCGTGGGTGCGGGATACGCCCCCGAGAGCGCAAGCAAAAGATATGTAACGTTGGCAAGCGGCGGACGGATGAGGGCGTTCTTTCGGGGTAGGATCTCCGAAACTACGAATTCCTCGCGCCCGTCCTCGGACGTGCGGAGCTTTACCTCGTCCCCAACGAGCAGTCTGCCGTCGTTGCGTTTTAAAATTCCCTTTGCGGGACAGGTGCAGCACTCACCCGACGGCATTTCCACCGTAAAGGAGCCGCCGAGGGCGCGTACGACCCGTCCCGTATCCTTGATCTCTGTCATCCTGCCGTCCACGCATCCTCGCCCGTAGCAAGAAGCAACACGACCTTGCTCGGCGTTTCGACCACGTCGACCGCAAGGCGTAGCGTTTCTGCGCGGAAGCTCGAAACGACGGTACCGTCTGCAAGGCGGATGCCGATGACGGTTCCCTCAAGGATGTTGCGTCTGTTGGGATCGTCCTCGGGCGCCGCCTCGGAGCCGATCACCTGCAAAAATCCGTAATTGTCCTCAAGATACGCCTTTGCCGTATTCACGTCCACGATATCCATCGCGGTCATCTCAAAGCGCACGCGCTTTTCGGGCTGAACGAGCAGCACGATCTCCTCGCTCTTGTTCTTAAAGACCTCAGCGCCGTCAAGCGAAAGCTCCTCTGCAGTGTTGAGGCGGTATGCGCCCACCACCGTGCCTGCGGGAATGCCGGGGAGAAGCGCGGGGGCTTCCTTGACCTCTGCCACGTGCAGATAGTCGTGCTTGCCAAGCAAATACTTGGTCGCCGTTTCCGCGTCCACACGGTATGCTTCGGGGATCTCAAAGGTCGTCATCTCGGGACCGAGGCTGACGGTGAGAATGATCTCAACGCCCGTGACGTCGTTCAAAACGACACCCGACGCAGGCGTTTGGCTGATGACCTTGCCCTTGGCAACGTTGTCGTCATACTTGTATATTACGTGCTCGGGGTCTACCGAGATGCCGTCGGCATACGCGTTCGTTTCGGCGTAGATAGAGCCGACGAGATTCGGAACGGTAATGTCGTAGGTCTTGTTGCTTAGGGCGGGGATCAAAAATACGATGCCCAAAACGATGAGCGCAACGAGTACCGCCGCACCGCCGCCGATGCCGAGCCAAGTAAAGAGCTTTTTATTGTTTCCCTTTTCCTTCGCGGGCTTCTTTGTCGCCGCAGCATCTTGGAAGTTTAAAGGCGCGCCTTGGAAGGAGATCGCCCCCTCTTGCGCGGGCGCGGGAGAAACAGAGAGCAGTTGCATCACCTCGCGCAGACGGCGCTCCATCGTGGGTGCGTCCTTGTAGCGCGCGGCGGGGTTCTTTTGCATTGCGGTGAAGATGACCTCGTCAAGTGCCATCGGAATGTTTCCGTTGCGTCCGCGGACGTGACCGGGCATCTCGGTCTGGTGCTTGGAGATGATGCCCGTCGGGCTTTGCGCGTCAAAGGGTACTTCTCCCGTTGCCATCTCGTGCATCAAGACGCCGAGAGAATATAGGTCGCTTCGCGCGTCCACCTTGCCGCCGCTTGCCTGCTCGGGGCTGATATAATGCACCGTGCCGACACCCTTGTCCTTCATTGCGAAGAGGTCCTCGTCGGGAAGAAGCGCAATGCCGAAATCCGCGAGCTTTACAAAGGGCATTCCCGAACCGCCGGGAAGGTCCACCTGTCTGCCGACAACGTCGGCGCGCTCCACCATAATATTCTCGGGCTTGATGTCACGGTGTACGACACCTGCCTCGTGCGCGATACGGAGCGCTTGCAAAAGCTGAAGGGAGATGGAAACGATCTCCTTGGCAGGAAGCGTTCCGCCCTTTTCCTTAATATATTCGCCAAGCGTCTTGCCGCTGACGTACTCCATCACGATGAAATGCTCGTCCTCGTGGAAGGATACGTCCTTGATGGCGACCATATGGGGGTTGGTAGGAATGTTCGCCACCGCTTGGATCTCGGTGCGGAAGCTCTTTGAATTCATCTTATATTCGCCCGAATCGTGGTCAAGCACCTTGACCGCTACGGGGAAAGCGCTTCCGTCCTCTCTTCGGATCATCATATCCTCGGCGTAAAATACGAGCGACGACGCGCCGCGTCCGATCACGCGGACAAGGCGATAGCGCTCCGCAAGCATCTTACCAAGATAGTTGTTTGCATCAAGCATCGGGGTGTTTCTCCTTTGTGTTTTCTAAAAGCAAAACGGTGATATTGTCTTCCCCACCGTGGGAATTGGCGGCACAGATCAGCTCGTGTACCGTTCTTTCTACGGAATTTCCCTCGGAGAGGATCTCTAAAAGCTCCTTTTCCTCGATCATACCGTACAGTCCGTCGCTGCAAAGCAGAAGACGGTCGCCCTCGCACCAAGCAAGGCGTTTTATATCGGGTTCAACGATCTCCTTCGCGCCGAGTGCGCGGGTGATGAGATTTCTTCTTGGGTGGTTGCGCGCCGCCGCTTCCGTCAAAGCTCCCCTGTCGATCAGCTCCTGTACGTAGGAGTGGTCGCGCGTGAGGCGGGAAAGGGCGTTTTGATGCAAGAGATACGCACGGCTGTCGCCCACCCAAAGAAGCGTGACCTCTTTTTCCGTGGCAAGCGCCATAACGACCGTCGTACCCATACGGGCGTACCCGTTTTTATCTCTTTTTGCAAGGATCTCCGTGTTTGCCGAGAAGAGCGCACCGTCAAGCGCCTCTGCGGTGGGTGCGCTTTTTCCGTCACACGCGGAAAGAAGGGTCGCAACGCAGGTGTCCGCCGCTTCCTTGCCGCCCGCTTCTCCGCCCATACCGTCGCAAACGAGGGCAAGAAGGGCGCCGTCCTCAAAGGCGCACGCACCAAAGGCGTCTTGATTTTCGCTTCTCAGCATTCCAACGTCCGAGCGTCCGTAAACCTTCATTTACATTCCCCCTTGCCGTGACGGCGACGAAGCTGTCCGCACGCCCCGTCGATGTCCGTTCCAAGGCGGCGGCGCACCGTTACATTCACACCGAGCGAGGAAAGCGTGTCGGCAAAGCGGCGCACGCTCTCGGCGCTTCCGCGCGAAAAGGCGCGCTCCTTCACCGTGTTGACGCGAATAAGGTTGACGTGCAAGGGCATCCCGCGCATATACCGCTTTAAAAGCGATGCGAGTGCCCGCGCCTCGTCCTCTCCGTCGTTTTCCCCTGCAAGCAGGGTATATTCAAAGGAGATGCGGCGCGAGGTCTTGCGGTAATAGTCGGCGCACGCCGTAAGGAGCGCGTCGATGTTCCATTTGCGGTTGACGGGCATCAGCGCCGAGCGCTTCTCGTCCGTCGTTGCGTGCAAGGAAATGGAAAGCGTGATTGGCATATCCTCTTCTGCAAGGCGTGCAATGCCGGGAACGACGCCGCAGGTGGAAAGTGAAATATGGCGATAGCCGATGCAAAGCCCGTCCTTGTGGTTGACAAGCCTTAAAAAGCGAATGACGTTGTCGTAGTTGTCGAGGGGCTCTCCAATGCCCATCAAAACAACGCCCGACACCCTTTCCCCCGTATCGCGCTCGGCGGCAATGATCTGCCCGAGCATTTCGGACGGGAGAAGATCTCTCACCTTTCCCCCAAGGGTAGACGCGCAAAAGGCACAGCCCATCGGGCACCCTACCTCGCTTGAAATGCAAAGGGTGTTTCCGTGCTCGTAGCGCATAAAGACGCTCTCAATGCACTCTCCGTCGAGCAAGCGGAAAAGATATTTGATAGTTCCGTCGAGCTTTGATACCTGCTTTTCCTCAATGCGGGGAAGCCTGTCCTCGCACATCTCAGAAAGTCGCTCGCGGAACGCCTTTTTGAGCGTTGTCATCTCCCCGATGGCAACGCCGCGGGCAAGAAAGGTAAATATTTGCTTTGCGCGATACGAGGGCTCGCCCATCTCGCGGCAAAGTGCCTCAAGCTCCTCGGGAAGGAGCGACATCAAATCCATTTTTTGCCCGTTCGTGTCCAAAATATACTGTCTTCCTTTAATTCTTTTTTAGCTTTGCCATAAAAAAGCCGTCCGTTCCGTGCTTATGCGGCAAAAGCAAAAGGCATCCGTCCTTGCTTGCAAGTCCCCCCGCAAAGGAAAATTCCAAGGGAGAAAAGCTCGGATTTTCGGCAAGGAAGCGGCGCACGTTTTCTTCGTTTTCGTCGGGCGAGAGGGTGCAGGTCGAATACACGAGCACACCGCCCGCTTTGAGATATTTTGCGCTCGTATTTAAAATCTCAAGCCCTAAGGGAGCGAGCGCGTCACTCCGTTCTCTGTACCTGAGATCGGGCTTTTTTCCAAGCACGCCGAGTCCCGAGCAGGGGACGTCGCAAATCACTCTGTCCGCCTTGCCGAAAAGGGCTTCGCACCCCACCGTCGCATCACACGCGGAAACGGTGACGGGAATGCCGAGCCGCGCGGCGCTCTCGCGAACGAGAGAGAGCTTGCTCTCGTGTAAGTCAAAGGCGTAAAAGCGTCCCTCGCCCCCAATCGAAGCGGCGGCGGAGAGGATCTTGCCGCCGGGGGCGGCGCAAACGTCCACGATAAGGTCCCCCGCACGCGCATCCAAGGCTTCTGCGGCAAGCGCGGACGCCTCGTCCTGCACGAGGAAAAGTCCCTCGGCAAAGCCCGGGAGCCGTTCGGGCGACTCGCTCAAGGCAAGCCGCACGCTCGCGCGCGCGTACTCGGTGGGGGTAGCGTCGATCTTGGCGTTCTTAAGGATGGAAAGATATTCTTCCCGCGTCGCTTTTGCCCCGTTGACGGTCACCGTCAGGGGGGATACGCGGTTGAATGCGGAAAGGAGCGCTTCCGTTTCCTCTTTCCCATACATATCGAGAAAGTGGCGAACGGTAGAAAGGGGGAAGGAGTGCTTGACCGAAAGATGTCTTGCCACTCTCCCCTCGGGCGGAAGCGGCATAGGCTCCTTTGCGGCGCGCCGAAGCACGGCGTTGACAAGCGCCCTTTCGCCCTTGTTTTCCCCAAGCGCCACCGTTTTATCGGTCGCGGCGTGGGCGGGAATTCGCGTGAAATAAATTTGATACAGCCCCAGCCGCAACAAATTGCGGGTGTGGGAAGAAAGGCTTTCGGTATCGCGCGATGAAAGGACGCCGATGGCGTAGTCGAGTGCAAGACGGCGCTCCACCGTGCCGTAAAACAGCGCGGTCAAAAGGGGCGCGTCATCTCCCGCACGGGCAACGACGGCATCCGAAAGCAAAAGATTGGCAAAGCCCCCTCGCTCCTCAAGCGCAAGGAGAAGCGAAAGAACGGTGCGGCGCACGCTCATAAGGCAAGGGTATCCCCGACGGCAAGGACGCGTCCGCGCAAAAGGTCTGCGCCACGCATTTTTCCTTTTCCCTCGGGAAGCACGGTGTGACACAAAAGAGCCCCCTCACCGCAAGCAACGACAAAGCCGTCCCCCTCGGTGCGAAGGATCTCGCCGGGACGCCCCTTGCCCTCGCATACGGTGGCAAAAACCACCTTGAGGAGCTTGCCGTTTGGCATTCTCGTATAGGAAAGCGGAATGGGCGAAAGCCCGCGGATGCGCGCGCCAAGCACGCGTGCGGGGAGCGAAAAATCCAGCGCACATTCCTCTTTGGTGATCTTCTCGGCATAGGTCGCCGCTTCGTGGCTTTGCGGGGTCGGCGTAACGCTGCCGTCCGCGAGCCCCAAAAGCGTCTTGCACAAAAGCGGACCTCCAATACGGGCAGAGGTGTCGTGTACCGTTTCAAAGGTATCCTCATCCCCGATCGGGAATTTTTCAACGAGTAAAATGTCGCCCGTATCTAATCCCGCGTCCATCTGCATCGTGGTCACGCCCGTTTCGCGCTCGCCGTTCATCACGGCTCTTTGCATCGGGGCGGCGCCGCGGTACTTAGGGAGCAGGGATACGTGCAGATTGACGCATCCGTACCTTGGGTAGGAAAGGATATATTCAGGCAAGATCTTGCCGTACGCAACCACGGCGATCACGTCGGGCGAAAGCTCTTCCAGCACGGGAAGAAGCGCCCCGTCCTTTAAGGATTCGGGTTGGAAAACGGGAATCCCGCGCGCCTCGGCAAGCACCTTGACGGGGGGCGGGGTCAATACCATTCCGCGTCCCTTGGGGCGGTCGGGCTGAGAAACACAGCCAACGACGTCAAGCCCGCCGTCAAGAAGTGCGGAAAGGACGGTCGCCGCGATCTCGGGCGTTCCCATAAAAAGAACCTTCATCGGTTTATTCCTCACTCTCGATATAACGAAGCGTCACGTCGGTAAAGAGCTTGCCGTCCAGATGGTCAAGCTCGTGACAGATGGCGCGGGCAAGAAGCCCCTCGCCGCGAAGCTCTTTTTCCTTGCCGTCGCGGTCGGTATAGCGCGCCGTCACGCGTGCAGGGCGCGCCGTGACCCCCCATTTGCCGGGGACGGAAAGGCAGCCCTCTTCCGCCTCTTGTCTGCCCGCACGGAACACGATGCGGGGATTGATCATCTCGTAGATCTCGCCTTCCTCAACCTCAATGACGACCACACGGCGCAAAACGCCCACCTGCACTGCGGCAAGACCGCAGCCGTTGGCGGCGTGCATCGTTTCCTTCATATCGTCGAGAAGCGTTAATATCCTCGGTGTGATCTCCTCAATGGGACGGCTGGTTTTGCGGAGAATGGGATCTCCCTCTTTTACAATATTAAGAAGTGCCATAGTTACCTCGTTTTTTATAGATCGGTGGGATTGAAGTCCACCGTCACGGAAGCATCGGGATGCGCTTCCGAAAATTTCAAAAGAAACGTGCCGTACAAACGGCGAAGCGCGGGGGAGAGGCGGCATTTGACGAGAAGTCGAAGCCTATATTGCCCCGCGACCTTATACGCACCCGCCTCAAGCGGTCCGTAAAGTGCATATTTGGGCTTTTCTTTTTCCGCTTCAAAGAGAGAAAGAAGCATCTGTCTTGCCGCATTCGTTTGCCGAATGAGTGCCCCCTCGTCGGCACCCGTCAGTAAAACGGAAACCATATCGCAAAAGGGCGGGTAGCACATTGCGCGGCGGAATGCGATCTCTTCCTCGTAAAAGGCGGGGTAGTCCTGCTTTGCCGCAAGGCGAAGCACGCGATGCTCGGGCGAATAGGTCTGCAAGATCGCCTTACCTACCTCTCCCGCACGCCCTGCCCTACCGATCACTTGCGTGACAAGGGCAAAGGTGCGCTCGGCGGCGCGGAAGTCGTGGGTGTATAAAGAGGTGTCGGCAAGAAGCACGCCCGACATGGCAACGCGCGGGAAATCGTGTCCCTTGGTCACCATCTGCGTGCCGAGAAGCACGTCTGCATCTCCGCGCCGAAAGCGGTTCAAAATGCGCTCGTACGAGGTCTTTTCCGAGGTAGTGTCCGCGTCCATACGAAGCACGCGAAGTCCCCGTCCCTCGCCCGAAAGCTCGGACTCGATCTTTTGGGTGCCCGCACCGAGAAAGGAAAGGTGGGGGGCGCCGCAAGAGGGACACTCCGTGGGCATCGGGCGTTTCGCCCCGCACGCGTGGCAGAGCAAATAGCTTCCCGTATACCCCGAATGGTAGGTAAAGGAAACGGAGCAATGCGGGCAAACGAGCGCCTCTCCGCAAGCGCGGCAGCTGACCGAATGGTGATAGCCGCGGCGATTTAAAAAGAGAATGGACTGCTTGCCGTCCGCGACCGTTTGCTCCAACGCCTCTCTTAAGGGAAGGCTGATGGGAGAAGTATTCCCTGCGCGAAGCTCCTCTCGCATATCCACGATCTCGGTTTCGGGAAGCAGGGTGCCGCCGTATCGCTCTGTGAGAGATACGAGGGTATATTTTCCCGTTTTTGCCTTATAGTAGCTCTCCACCGTCGGCGTTGCGGACGCAAGCAGGGTGAGCGCGGAATGCTCCTTTGAGCGAAATGCCGCAATATCCCGCGTGTGATAGCGCGGTGCGGCGTCGGATTTGTAGGTATGCTCGTGCTCCTCGTCGATGAGGATGAGCGATAGGCGCGAAAGCGGGGCGAACACAGCACTTCTCGTACCGATCACGAGGTCCGCACCGCCGTTTAAGATGCGTCTGTATGCGTCGTGTCGCTCACCTGCGGAGAGCGAGGAGTGCAAAACGGACACCCTCTCCCCGTAGCGCGCGCAAAAGATGCCCACGGTTTGGGGCGTTAATGCAATCTCGGGCACGAGCAAAATGGCTTGACCGCCCTCGGAAAGCACGCGGTCAAGGAGCTTTATCATTACCTTGGTCTTTCCGCTACCCGTCACGCCGTGAAGCAAAACGCAGGCAGGGGACCTTTTCTCTGCCACCGCCTCGATCTCCTCGTATGCGCGCATTTGTGCGCGCGTGAGGGCGACGGGGGTGTCGTCCGTTTTTTTGGCAAGTGCAAGGTAGGGGTTGCGCGCGATCTCCTTCTCCTCAACCGCGAGAATGCCGCGGCGCACGAGGGTATGAAGGGGGGATACGGAAATATTCAGTCGATCGGTGATCTCGCTTTCAAAAAGCCCGCCCTCTGCATCGAGAAAGAGGCAGACGGCACGCGCCTTTTCGGAAAGCGGGCTATCCCCGCGCAAAAGTGCGCGGCGCTCGTCCCCCGTGGGAAGGAGCGTGTAATAGCGGCGCGTCCGCGCCGCCATTGGGGGGGCGGAAACAAAAACGCGCTCCGCGCGTCCCTCACGGCAAAGCGCCGAAAGCAGCTTTTCCGCATCCTCGCCAAAGCCGCGCTCGTATGCGCCCTTGTCTTCCTCGGGATGCGCCCAAAGATAGGCTAGCATTCTGTCCCGTTTGTTCTTTAAAACGGCGGGCGCGGGCTCTTTCGCCCGATACACGGTGCGAAGCGCACCGAGTGCCGCCGCGGGGAATGCAGCGCGGACGGCTTCTCCCACACTGCAAAGCGTATGCTCGCGCAAGAAAAAGCACAAACGCAGAATCTCGGGCGTTACGCGGTAATCCTCGGGCAAGGCAAGAGAAACTTCCTTTAACGCCCTCTCGCTCTCATCCGCCGTCCTGACGCCCGTCAAAACCGCATAGCTTGGGCGGTTGGTCTTCCCAAAGGGAACGAGCAAAAGTCGCCCCACCTCGGGCACGGGCATCGTGGGGGGGATGAGGTAGTCAAAATCTTTGTCCACACGGTAGGGGACGTCCAAAAGGCGAACGGTTGCAATGCGGGGCATATGATTCCATAAGCCGCCCGAAAGCAGCCCTTCCCTTTCTAAAGATTTCCAGATGCGTATTAATCCTCGGTCTTTTCCGCTTCTCTCTCGGCACGGCTTTGCATACGGTATCTGCCCTCGTGCAAGCGAGAGATGGCAATGCGGATCGCCTTTTGATCGCGGTATTCGGGATCAATGAGGGAAAGCATCGGCTTATCCACCTTCTCCTCTGCGATCATACGCTCGGCGTTCGCGCGCATCGAAAGATACTCGCCCGTGACCTTGTGTGCGCCCTTGGCGACGGCGATCACAAGCTCGTAGCGATTGTGACGGTAATTCTCGGTCAGCTCGGGAATGGGGGGGTAGATCATACGGTTGTCTTTGATCATAATATATGCCTTTCTTATGAAAATATTTTTTTCGTTTGGGTGGAAGATCACTCTTCCTCGGAAAGCTCGTCGTCCTCTCCGCTTTCGCTGTCGAACAGACGGTTCGAGATGGTTTCCGCGCGAATGGCGGATAAAATGAGGTGGTCGCTATCGGTGAAAATGACGGTACGCGTGCGGCGTCCGCAGGAAACGTCAATGACTCTGCCCTCGTCCTTTGCCTCGGAAACGAGGCGCTTGATGGGCGCGGAATCGGGGGATGCCAGCGCAACGACGCGCCCTGCCGCCACCATATTTCCCGAGCCGATATTAATAAACTTCATTCTAGCTTCCTCGCTTATTCAATATTCTGGATCTGCTCGCGGATCTT
>JAZSBJ010000008.1:0-17422 GCA_045602305.1 Eubacteriales bacterium
TGGGGCGACGGCGTAGTTACCTACGTCGAGCCCCCGCTTATCGTTCGACAACGAAGCATTTTGAAATTTATCCACGCGAGAGGTTATCTTTCGACCTCTTCCATCGTGTATACTTCAAGAATATCGCCGACCTTGAGGTCAGAATATCTCTCGAGCGTGATGCCGCACTCGTAGCCCTCGGCAACCTCGCGGACGGAGTCCTTGAAGCGCTGAAGCGAGCCGATGCGGTTGTTGTATTGCTCACCTTCGGCAAGAGGCTCTGCCTTGCGGTCGAAAATAACGATACCGTCACGAACGACACGCACGAGCGACTGACGGGTAACCTTACCGTCAAGCACGTAGCAGCCTGCGATGTTCATACCGATGCGGGCAACGTGGATCACGTCACGCACCTCTACGCGGCCTTGGAAGGTTTCCTTGTAGTTGGGCGCAAGCATACCCTTCATTGCCGCCTCGATCTCCTCGATGCATTCGTAAATGACGCGGTAGGTGCGAATATCGACGCCGTTTCTCTCTGCCGAGTCGGATGCGCCCTTATCGGGACGCACGTTAAAGCCGACAATGATGGCGTTGGACGCATTGGCAAGCATTACGTCGCCCTCGTTGATGGCACCGACGCCCGCGTGAATGACGTTGACGCGCACCTCGTCCGTGGAGAGCTTCACAAGGTTTGCCTTGACGGCTTCCGCAGAGCCTGCGACGTCTGCCTTAACGATGATATCGAGCTTCTTAAGTCCCTCTGCCATCTGTGCAAAGAGATCGTCGAGGTTGGCGTTTGCACGGCTTCCTGCCGCCTCTGCCTTTGCCTTTTCACGGCGCTGCTCGGCAAGCGAGCGTGCCATCTTCTCGTCCTCAACGGCGTTGAACTCGTCACCCGCAGAGGGAACCTCGGCAAGACCGATGATCTCAACGGGAACGGAAGGTCCTGCCTTTTTGAGCGTTTTTCCGTTGTCGCCCACCATTGCACGGACACGGCCGACGGCGGTGCCTGCGATGACGATGTCGCCGACGTTCAAGGTACCCTTTTGTACGAGGACGGTGGCAACGGGGCCTCTGCCCTTGTCAAGACGCGACTCGATGATAAGACCTGCCGCACGGCGGTTCGGGTTGGCGCGAAGCTCCTTCACCTCGGCAACGAGCAATACATTCTCGAGAAGGTCCTCGACACCGAAGCCCGTCTTTGCGGATACGGGAACACAGATGACTTCGCCGCCCCATTCCTCGGGAACGAGGTCGTACTTGGTCAGCTCTTGCTTGATCTGATCGGGGTTGGCTTCGGGCTTATCCATCTTGTTGATGGCAACGATGATATCAATGCCCCCCGCCTTAGCGTGGTTGATCGCCTCAATGGTCTGAGGCATAATGCCGTCGTCCGCGGCAACCACGAGAATGGCAATATCGGTTGCCATTGCACCTCTTGCACGCATTGCGGTGAACGCCTCGTGACCGGGGGTGTCAAGGAAGGTGATGTCCTTGCCCTTGACCTCGGCACGGTAGGCACCGATGTGCTGGGTAATGCCGCCTGCCTCGCCTTGGGTGACGTGGGCGTGGCGAATATAGTCGAGAAGCGAGGTCTTACCGTGGTCAACGTGACCCATAACGCACACAACGGGTGCGCGCTCAAGAAGGTCCTCGCTCGCATCCTCTGCCTCGTCAAAGAGGCGCTCCTCAATGGTAACGACCACTTCTTTGGTGACCTTAATGCCCATCTCGTCGCAGAGCAGGAATGCGGTGTCGTAATCGACGGTTTGGTTAACGGACGCCATAACGCCCATCATCATCAGCTTTTTGATGACCTCAGCCGAGGTCTTCTTCATACGGCTTGCAAGCTCGCCCACCGAAATCTCATCGGGAAGCGTGATCTCAAGCTGCTTTTTGCGTGCTGCCTCTGCCTCAAGGCGCTTTTGACGCTCTTTTTCAAGACGCTCGCGCTCCTTCTTGCTGTCGCGCGCTCCCTTGGTGCCGGGGCCGGGCTGGTTGTTCTGCTTTTTGAGCTTTTGCTTGCCCGCGTCGCCGCCCTTTGCGCCGTAAGACGCATAGCGGTCTGCGTGCGTATCGTCGTACTTGGAGAGGTCGACGGCGGCGGTACGGGTGTCCACCACGCGGCTCTTGGTCTTAACGACGACCGTTTCGCCCTGCCCGTTGGGGGCGGGCTTCACGCTGCCAAGATCAATGGTCTTGAGCGTTTGCTTCTGCGGCTTCTTTTCGGGTGCCTTGGGCGCAGGCTTCTTTTCGGGTGCCTTCTCCGCAGGCTTCTCCGCAGGCTTTTCTGCGGGCTTCTCTGCGGGCTTTTCCGCAGGCTTTTCCGCAGGCTTTTCCGCGGGCTTTTCCGCGGGCTTTGCCACAGGCTCCTCTGCGGGCTTTTCCACAGGCTTCACTACGGGCGCGTCGCTTTCGATCGTCGCCTTGCCCGAAAGATAGTCCTCAAGATTTTCAATTTGATTTTCCGCGGTCAGGCTTTGCAAGACGATCTCAAAATCCTCTTCCTCAAGATCGCCCTTCATTCCAAACCCGGCAAGCAGCGCCTCGAAATCCTTTTTCTTCATTCCGAGATCGCTCATTACTTGTGCTCGTTTTATTTTAGGCATACTGCTTACCCATCGTCTTCGCCAAGCAAAGACGCCTTTCCTTTCGCGTGTAATTTCCGAAGCTCCTCTGCAAATCGCTCATCGGTGACCGCCACGGCGGCGAGAGCGCACATCTTTCCCACCGCGCGCGCCAAGCGCTCGGGATCGGCGGGAACGGTAATTAGAGGAACCTCGTAAAACCGACATTTGTCGGTGATCTTTTTGGCGGTTGCCGCACTTGCACCGCCGGACAGCAGTACAAGATAGGGCGGTTTACGCCTCGCCAAGGCTTCACACACAAGCGGGGTGCCGTGAACCGTTTTTCCTGCACGGCGGCATAGCCCCAAGAAGGTCAAAAACCGTTCGGTTTCTGCCTCCACCGTTTTATTCGGCATATTCTGTTCTTGCAAGTTTCTCCTCCAAGCGAAGGTAAACGTCGTCCTCGATCTTCGAGGAGAACGCCGCCTCAAGTCTTTTCGTTTTTTTCGCCTTTTGCAAGCAATCCAGCCGTTTGCAAAGATATGCGCCTCTACCTGCCGCGCGTCCCGTCAGGTCAAGGGAAAATACACCCTCAGGCGAGCGCACAACGCGGATAAGCTCCATCTTGGGGAAATGCTCGCCACACCCAACGCAACGGCGGGTGGGGATCTTTCTTACCTTCGGTTGATTTGCCATACAAAAAACTCCTTTCGGTGGGAGCGAAGGGGTCGCTCCTTATGCCTTAATATCGATCTTGCAGCCCGTCAGCTTTGCGGCGAGCTTCGCGTTTTGTCCCTCTCTGCCGATGGCAAGGGAGAGCTGATCCTGCGCGACCTTGACCTGGCAGCTGCGCTCCTCGACGACGGTGACGGAAAGCACCGTTGCGGGCGAGAGTGCCGCCTTTACGTAGGTTGCGAGGTCCTCGTCGTAGCGAATGATGTCGATCTTCTCGTTGCCAAGCTCGGCAAGGACGTTCGAAAGACGCATACGGCGGTTACCGATGCAAGCACCTACGGGATCCACGTCCTCGTCGGTGGAGTATACGGACATTTTGGTGCGGGAGCCCGCATCGCGCGAGATGTTCTTAATGACGACGGTGCCATCCTGAATTTCGGGCACCTCAAGCTCAAAGAGGCGGCGCACAAGTCCGGGGTGGGTGCGGGAAAGCGTCACGAGAGGACCGCGGTTTTCGCCGCCGTGCACCTCGCTGACAAACACCTTCAGGCGATCGCCAACGATGAAATCGTCGTCGGGCAGCTGCTCTGCACGGGGAAGGACGGCTCTGCCGTTGCCCGTATCAAGCACGAGGCTTCCGTCCGTTTCGTCCACCTTGTAGACGACGGCGGTGATGACCTCACCCTTCTTTTCCTCATAGGCACGAGCTTGGTTGGCGCGCTCTGCCTCACGAATGATCTGGATGATCTGCTGTCTGCCAGCCTGTGCGGCAAGACGGCTGAACTTATCCGTTTTGACCTCGGTTTCCACCACACCGCCGAGCTTGTGACGGCGACTGATTGCCTTCGCATCGGCAAGCGAGATCTCGGTGTCGGGGTCGGTGACCTCGGCAACGACGTTCTTTACGTGGAAAAGCTTCATTTCCTTTTTATCGGGGTTCACGTGCAAGCGAACGATCGCCTCGCAGCCCTGCTGCTTTTTGTAGGCACCTGCGAGAGCGACCTCAAGACGCTCAAGCATATACTCCATTTTAATGCCCTTTTCCTTTTCGAGAAGCGAAAGCGCTTCAAAGAATTCCTTGTTCATAACAAACCCTTTCTATGAAATCAATCTTCAAAATATACGGTACGAATGTGGGAAATATCACGGCGCGCGAAGGTATGCGTGGCGTCGTCGGGCGTGACGACGGTGACGCTTTCCGCGTCAAAGCGCTCCAGCGCGCAAATGAGCGTTTTTGCGCCGTTTTGTGCGGCGAAGAAGCGAAGCTCAACCACAAGCCCAAGCGACGCCTCTAAGTGGGCATCGGTGCGAAGCTCTCGCTCAATGCCGGGGGAAGAAACCTCAAGGCGGTAGGCATTCTCAATGGGGTCTGCCTCGTCCAAGATGGGGTCGATGGCGCGATGCACCTTTTCGCAGTCGTTGATGGTGATGCCTTCCTCGGAGTCGATGGTGATCTCCAGGTGGTATTCCGTGCCGATCTTCGCATAGGACACATCCCAAAGAAGATAGCCAAGCTCCTCAACCGTTGGACGGACGAGGTCCGAAACGACCGCGGCAATGTTCTTTTTTGCCATAAGTTCTCCTTTGCACTAAAAAAAGAGTGAGGCTTCCTTTCTCACTCTTCCATTCTTTTTTTATCATCGTATACATTATACCACACTTTTTGAAAATTGCAAGGGGTTTTGCAAATTTTCTTTCATTTATTTATATAGACGCATAAAAAGACCCGATGCCGAAGCATCATTTCTTAGTGCTATTGGGGTTTGCCCACAGGGATCAATAGTTGTTGTTTGCGATGTCGTAGGCGTCTGCCTTGTGACCGTCGCATCCTGCAGCGTAAATGATCGCTTGTGCGCGGGCGGGAACACGGGCGGGATTCTTTACGTAGGTCATATTTTCGACGTACAAATAGTCCTCAGAGGTAACCGTGTTCTTAAACGCCTCGTACCACGAAGAGCCCTTATCCTTACCGCTGCCGGTGGAACGGCAGTTGATGATAAAGGAGTCGTGCTCCGTGATGTTGTACGACTGTGCGGTGTCGAGCGTCTGGTGATAGTAGTAGGTGGAGTGCGTGTGCGTGTTACGCAGACGGCGCAGGTACTCTGCCTTGGTGAAGGGCGTATCGATGGTCGAGAAGAAGGTGTCGGTCATCTTCTCCTCAGTGGTTGCACCGTACGCGTCACCGATAGAGGAAGCACCGAAGGAAGCCTCAACGACGACGTTATTGTAGGAATCAAAGTTGGTCGTACATCCGTCGTAGTAGATGGCAACGCAGAAGCGTCCCTCACCGTCACCCGTTCTGTTGGTGTACACGATGTAGTTATCGTGGCACTGGTTAAAGAGCTTACGCTCTTCCTTGATGGCGTTACCACCCGTCGTGTAGATCGCACCGCCGTCACCGAGCTGCTGCATAAAGCTCTCGATGTAGTTGTGGTGGATGTTGACGTGCATTACCTTCCAATACAGATCGTTCTTCATCTCCTCGTAGGTACCCTTAGCGAAGGACCAGGAAAAACCGACGGAGATCGCCGAGTAGCTGGTGTTTCTGATGGTGTTGTAGGAGATCTCGCAATCGAGGTTAAAGGTAAGTGCGATACCGTTTGCACCGTAGATCCACTGCGCCAGACGGTCCATATAGTTGTTGGTGATGACAACGTTGATCTGTCCTTCATCGGGCCAACGCTTGTCAACGTCGGTTTCGGTTGCGTCACCGCAGTGAACGGCGCTCGCACCGAGGTCGGTGAAGGTGTTGCCCTCGATGAGGATGTTCGAGGTACGGCTGCGGACATTGATCGCGGTACAACCGAGATCGTGGAAGTTACAATCAACTACCTCAAAGCCCGTGCCACGGCGGATGAAGATGGGAGAGCCGGAAGGCGTACGGTCCTCTGCACCCTCGAAGTTCACGTGCAGGTCGTTTGCCGACTGTGCCCAAGTACCGCCAACCTCGCTGGTAACGGTGTAGTCAAGACCCGTGAATGCCCAATTTTCCACGCGCGTCTTATCGATGTGCGTGAAGTACATCATATTGTTGAGCGTGGGATACTCGAAGTTAAGACCGTCAACGCCGTTTTCGCTGTAGTAGTAGAGCTGACCCTTTTCGGCGTTGTAGTAAAACTCGCCGTCCATATCAAGGTACGCGTGGCTCTGCTGGAGCGAGTGCATACGATTGAGATAGTGTCCTTCGTACATTACGGCGTACGCTTCCCACTGTGCGGGATCAAAGTACATTGCAACGTAGGTCACACCGTCCTTGACAATCTTATCGTCGTAGTCAACGCCCGTCATCTGAACGATGTTGAACTGCCACTCAACGGGCATCATCATCTCAATGCCGCTTCCTTCGAGAACGAAGCCCTCGTCGTACTCATCGGTGAGGTAACGCTCTGCGATGGCGAGCTCCTTGAGGTAGGTTTCGTAGGCGGCGACGACCTCGCGGCGTCTACCCGAAACGTTATCAAAGTATACCTTAGCCTCGTTGGTCTTGCCCTCGCTCTTGAGCTTCTCGTAGTGCTCGATGGCGTCGGTGAGCGTCTTATAGACTGCTTGGTACTTTGCTTCTGCCTCAGCCTTGAGCGCGTTGCCCTTTTCGGTCAAATGTGTTCTACCCTGCTCCTCTGCCATAGACTGGTCGCCGACCAGCTCAAGCTGGAGATAGGTCTTGTAGTCGTCCATCGGACGGGTGATCGGAACGGTGCCGTTATACGGACCGTCCTTCTCTTCGACCGAGGGATTGTACTTCGTGAGGTCGTTGAAGGCGATTCTGCCATCCGCGCCTACGGTCTTATCGTGGTTTGCGTCAGAGGTGTGGAGCGTACGGATCTCTGCGAGGATCGTCTTATACGCCTCGGGCGCATCCGTATACTTGGTGGTGTAGGTAGCAATGGGCGCCTTGATGTAATCGATCACCTTACCCTTGCTGTCCTTGGTGGCATACTCGTAAATTGCCTCTTCCAGCTCGTCAATCGCCATTCTCTCGTAGAGATAATGGTAGAAGAGCTCGTCGTACTGATCGCTTCCCTTTTCATTCGGCTTAACGCTGAAGGAAAGCGCCTCGTCGGTGAGTGCTTCCATATCGCGTAATGCAAGGAACGCATCTCTGTAATAGAGGAACTGCACCTCGTGTGCAAGTCCCGCATCTGTTGCGCTGGCAGGAGTGGTGTAGTCAAGCTCGCCTGCATCAAGAAGGCTCTTGACATAATCGTAAATGCCGCTCGAGGGTGCCTCGGGCCATACGTAGACATTTTCCTTATCGTCAACCGCCGAGACCTTGGGATAGGTGTCGGTGGGGTTAATGAGCGTATAAGGCGCAAGGATACCGCTTACTGCGCTGTCCTTATACTTCGCGTCGACGATCGCCTTAGAAACGGTATCGCAGATCTCGCGAAGTCTTGCCTCGTACTCGGGAGTCGACGTGCCTGCCTTTGCATACTTCGTCGTATAGGTTGCAAGCTTCTCTACAAACTTGGTTGCATTCGAGCCTTCGGCTTGGAAGAGCGCGATCAGCTCGTCGTATGCCAGCTTGTTGTACTTGACCTCGTCGAAGCGAATCTGACAGTAGGTAGATACGTTCTCGACCTTCACGGAAAGCATAAGCTTGGGGAAGCTTCTCGTTTCGAACTTCGTGTTGGGAGCCAGATCGCTTCCAAGACGGTTAATGTAATCGTAAACGATATACTGGTCACGGTAATACGCGAACTGCGAGTTCAGTGCTACCTTGACGTCGGGATAGTTCTTAAGACCCGTTTTGTAGGTCAATTCGGTTTGACCCTGGTTGATATTGACGGACCAAAGCTCGCCTGCGTCGTATATATACTGTGCGGTGAGTCTGGGACCGCTATCGTAGCGGTAGAACTTGGTCATATAACGGTACTCGTCTGCCGTGTAGAAGCTGTTTGCACCGTTGTGCGCCAATTCTGCCATCTTACCGTTCACGTAGAGGTAACGGAAGAAGGGATATTCGCCGTTGGCATCTTCCTCAAACTGATACATCCAAATGTTGCCCTCTTGCTCGATAAAGCCGTTCGAATCTAACTTTCTCGTCGAGGTCAGGGTGGAGTTGCCGTTTTCAGAGGTGATGACGAAACGAGTGTACTTATACGGGATCTGTTCACCGTCCAAAGAAACGATGTTATGGATCTCGTACACGCCGTCTGCCGCCTGCATATAGAGGTAGGTGGGCTTGTTGATCTGTCCCAGCTTCACCTTGCTCGCCGCAAAGGCGTCTTCAAAGTTGTTATAGGGCTTCGCCTTGGTACCGTTACCGCCCTTGGCTGCGGAAGCATCGAGATAGACATACTCTCTCTCGTAGCAGTTTTCCGAGGTCTTGGTCAGGTGGTCGATCAGGGCAGCATCCGTGATGGTTTCCTTCTGATCCTTCATATAACTATAAATGTTAAAGAAGGAGTTGGGGGTGTAGCCATCCGCGTAGGTTTCTACGTAGAAGATGATCTCCTTGCCATTCGTATCCACAAGACGGACGTAGCCGATAACGTTGATCTCCGAAAGCATTGCCTGCTTGTTGCCGCTGGGCGACTTTACAGTCACGGCGAAGGAGTTGGAGTCGATAAAGAAGCCTGCCGCCTTACCTGCGATGGAGTCGAAGGCTACGACCTTGTAGTCGTAGTTACGGCCGTCAAGGGTAGGCATTGTATTGCGTCCCACATTGACGATCGCACCGATCTCGATTTCGAAGCCTGCATTGACCATTGCGGTGGTGGTATCTTGGTCCATACCGAAATAGTAGCGCAAGCCGTTGGTGTAGTCGTTACGGACGGCAAGACCCTCAAAGTCGAGCCAAAGTGCCGTCAAACGGGTTTCAAAGGTCTTTTGTGCCTCTTCCTTGGTCATATCGAAGGAGAGGTCTGCAAGACCGCGGAAGATAACCGAGGGATCGTCCTTAAAGTATCCCTTGATCTGGTTGAGAAGCGTCGTGTCCAGATCATAATAATAAATGATGTCTGCTGCGTGGTTCTGGAGCTTTTCGACCTCGGTCAAAACTCTGTCATACACACGAATGGAGAATACACCGTGAGGCATACCTACCATCAGCTGGAACATATTGTTCGCTTCCGGGTTGGTGATGATCTGCTCACTGGGGATGTTGGTCTTTCCGATAACGGTACCGTCGTTGTACAGCGTGTAGTTACCGCTTCCGTCAACGGGCTCAACGTAATAGTCAAGGCTGAAGTTGACGATGTCGTCCTTTTGCGTGGTCAGCCACGCCTTCTCGGTGAACTTCGTCTGACGGTCGATCGTGCCGTCGCCGTCATCGTCGGGGCGTTGGTTCCAGCAATAGTCAAGACGGTCGTATACCCAACGCTTTTCCAGCGTCGAGCGTCCGGGCGTGCCGTCGGAAGCCGAGGGGAAGATCAAGCAACGCAGAGGACCGATCGCAAAGCCGTTATCGTAGTTGATACCGTAACGGGTACCCGTATCAATATAACGGTCATAGCTGCCGTCCTCGTTGAACTCTACGATACCGACGGGGTTGAGGATCATCTCAATGGTATAATCCTTTTCGGGAAGGAACTCTTCTCCAAGGAAGATACCGAAATTGCGGTTTGCGTTGGTGTTCGCGTAATCCTTCAGAATATAATATCCTGCGTTTTCGCTGTTCGCTCTGCGCTCCCATTCTGCACCCTTAAGCGTGATGGTCGTGCCCTTTTCTGCCGCATTGAACCACGTAAGACCGCCGTCAATGGGGAGATAACCGGTTTCAAGGCCGCTATAGCCCGCCGTCAGGACGGTCAAGCCGTCGGTAACGTAGAGCGTATCCTCTGCCTTGGGCTGCTCCGCATAGAACGTCTTAAGCTCGTTCACGTTTGCGGTGAATTTGGCAACGTCGGACTCAAAGCCGTAGCTCATCATACCTTCAGCAATCAGCTGACGGTCGAGATTGGTTAAGCCGGCGCCTTCACCGTACAATTTGCTAAGATCGTACTTCGCATACGCCATCATATCGACAAAAGCGTTCCACGCAAGCTCCTTGGTGGTCAAAACGCTGTCGTAGATACGAACGCCGTAGAAGTCGGTAGGAAGCGAAGACGAGAGATAGAAGTCACCCGTGTCGGGCTCATCAAAATACTCAAAGCCCGCCTTGGTGTTTGCGGTGGAGAGCGTTTCGCTTCTGTAGAAGAGCGCGTCACGCAAGACGGAATAAGTCGCCTCTACGGTGCGGGTGTCAGCGGTTTCCGTCAAGACCTCGTCACGCGTGTAAACGTAGGTATGTACCTTACCGTACTCACGGATACCCGAGGCCAAAAGACCCTTACCGCCCGAGAACGCAGGACCGCCGACCCAGTTGGTGCCGGTGCCCCACGAGGGCTTTTGGTTGCTGAGCATCCAAATGACGTCACCTCTCTTGGGGGTCTGCGAGGAGTAGATACCGTCGCGCTTTGCCGTCCAAGAGGAGATAAAGCCGATGTAGTCGATCGCGCCCGCATAGTATGCGTCGATACCCCTTTGCGTGCCGGAGCTGTCTGCGAGAAGGTGATTATAGCTTTCCTCGGGGTTGCCGTCGGCATCCAAGGCAATGTTGCCGTTTTCATCGGCAACGTAGATGGGGTTGTATTTTGCTACGTATTCGATGGTAAAGTCTTCTTCAGGAAGAAGATCAAGACCGAATTGAAGGCGCGTGTTCAAGAACTTCGCGCTGTTGTTTGCCAAATTTTGCTGCGCAACGTTGTTGGTGGGGGCATCTTTGACGAAGTTACCGTTTTCATCGATCTGACCGTAGAAAATGGTGAAGCCAACGCCACCGTCACGGCGCTCCCACTGCTCAAGGTTGCCGAAGGTAGCACTCTTGCCGCCGAGCTTGTTGACCCATTCGCCAAAAGCAAGGTCAGCAGACGCGTCACCGTTGAATGCACCGAAAAGAGAGAGAAGGTAGCCGCCGTTTGCGGTCTTTACGCGCTCGCCATCAACGATCTGGGCACCCGCGTAGAGCTTCTCGTACTCGTTAAGGTTCTTTGCCTTTTCCTTTTCAGCAGCCGTTGCTACGACCTCGGCGATCTTTGCCTCATAATCTTCCTTGGTGCTGTCGGCAGAGAGTCTGGGACCGACAACGGTGAGGAAGGAGTGCTTCAGCTCGTCGTTCATCGTATTGAACACGGCAAGGTCAACGCCAAGGCGGATGAGCGCATCGACCGTGCTGTTCTGAGCGCTCTCCTCAGCGGTGAGCGCCTGGCCGTTTGCGCTGGCGTAGACACGCAAGCCGTATACAGCACCCTGCTCGTTCTTCATAATGTGAAGACCGTGGTCACCGTATTCAGCCTTGGTTGCGATGGCTTCTGCCGTATAGGTATCGCCGCAGTGCGTCAGGTTATACTCTGCCTCGTTACCCACGGCGTCCTTTGCGACCTTATTTACCACGATGGGCTTGATCGCACCGGTATATACGGCAAACGCATCGGAGAAATCCGTGTTTTTATCCTTGACAACCAAGATAGACTCTGCCTTTTCAGCGGTTGCGTTAGGCGTAATGCTCCAACGAGCCTCGCCTCTGCCGTTGCCGTCCTTCGCCTCTGCTTGAAGGTTTGCCCAGTGCGTGCCCGTGAGAGGACCGAACTGGAAGGCGTCTGCAAGGTATGCCGTGTTCGTATCGGTAGGTACGGGAACGGATACGCTCGTCAGCTCGATGCTTTCGGGCGTCTTAATGTAGAGCGTCGTCGTACCCTTCTTGTAGCTAACAGACTCGGTCGTCGTTCCGTTGAAGGAAATGTTCTCGAGCTTCTGATCGGTCTTCTTGTCGCCGGACTCACTGCCGTACCAGATCGTTTGGTCGGTTACAAAGCCCTTGGAAGAGAATGTCAGAGTCACTCTCTTATCCACGCCCCACTCGGGAAGGGTGACGGCGTATTCGTTGAGCTTGACCTTGACTTCCTCTACCTCTTCCGAGCCTTCTTCTCCGTCGGTTTCAGAACCTGCGGGCGTCAAGACCTTATCAATGGATTTAACGATAAATTCGTTCGCACCGATGGTCTTGTAAGCAAGAGGAATATCGCGCAGATCGACCTTCACGAGCGCTTCCACCGACCAGTTGTTGTAGCGGTCGCCGTCGTTCCAAAGAAGATTCGTGTGGTCAAACACGACTGCGTTATCCTTCGCCTTGAACTCGGGGTCCGAGAAGCCGAAGCCGCTGTCGTATACCTTCCAGCCCGTGGCGTTGGTTTCAGCGTTGTATACGCCGCCCGTGATGGTGGCGTACAGCGTATCGCTCTTTTCCCACTTGCCGATGTCTGCATTGAACACCCTTGCGTACCACTTGCCGTTTTCAAGGTCAAGCGTTCCGTTTTCGGGATCTAACGCATCAAAGAACGCAATGAGGTTCTCCGTTTTGTAAAGCGAATAATAATCGCTTACGTCCGTGGAGGTAGTCCCCTCGTTTCTTTCGGGCTCTTCTTCGCTGCCTTCCGTTGCCGCGGAGCTCACTGCCATCGTAGGCACCATCGTGATGAGCATCGCGAACAGAAGAAGCAGACTGAGAACTCTTTTCTTCATAGTGTTTTCTCCTTGTTTTGGTTTGCAACATAGCCGCCCGAGCAGAGTTTTTTTTCGGGTGGCATTTTTACTAGTATATTGTACAACAATTTCCCTTAATTGTCAATAGTTTTTTTGTTAAATTCACAAAAAAAGCGCATTTCTGTGTGTTTCTAATGGGCAAAACGCAAAAAGGTAAACAAATTGTAAAAAATGTGTGGAATTTGTGGCTCCGTTTTCTTGCACTTGCATATTTTTTCCAGCGTTTTTGCGACTAAAATGACAAAAAATGGGAGAGCCGTTTGGCTCTCCCACGAAAGGTTCTAGGTCAGCGCTTTGCGCTCATACCCAGATATTTTTGATATTCGGCATACGCCTCGTCCCACGCGGCGCACTCCTCGGGCTCATAGATCTTAAGAGGCGTCGAATCGGTGATAACGCGGCGTGCGTCGCGCCAAGAGGCAAGCTCGCCAAGGGCAATCAGCTGTACGGCGATGTTACCCATTACAGTCGCCTCGGTAGGACCTGCGACGACGCGCACGCCCGTAGCGTTGGCGGTCAAGCGGCAAAGCAGGGTATCCTTGATGCCGCCGCCAAGCATATTGATCTGGGTAAAGTGCTTGTCGGAAATGCGGCAGAGCGCGTTGAAATTGAGCTTATACTTCATAGCAAGGCTCTCGTAAATACAACGCATCACCTCACCGCGCGTTTTTGGCACGTACTGTCCCGTCACGCGGCAAAATTCACGCACGCGCTCGGGAAGGTTGCCCGCCGTTTCAAACTCAGGGGCGTCGCAGTCGATAAAGCAGCGGAAGGGTTCTGCGGCAAGTGCTTCCCTTTCAAGATCGGCGTAGGAAACGTTCTCACCCTCGCGGATCCACTGGCGGCGGGATTCTTGGATCAGCCAAAGTCCCATAATGTTCTTAAGGAAGCGGGTGGTGCCCTCGTAGCCGCCCTCGTTGGTGTATTGGATCTTCTCGGACTCCGCGTTGATCACGGGAGCGGAAAGCTCGGTGCCGAAAAGCGACCAAGTGCCGCAGGAAATATAGACGAAGTCGCCCTCTGCGGGTGCCGCGGCGACCGCGGATGCGGTGTCGTGCGTGCAAACGGCAACGACGGGAATGGGCTCACAGTCAAACTCCGCGCAAAGGTCTGCGGAGAGCATACCGTAGGTTTCGCCGGGCTCGATGATCTCGGGAAGAATGCGCGCGGGGATGCCCAGCTTTTCAAGAAGTGCGGTGTTGAATTTCTTGGTCTTGGGATCTAAGAAGTTCGAGGTGGACGCGATGGTCGCCTCGGCGCGCTTCGCCCCCGTCAAGAAGTAGGCGAAGAGGTCGGGCATAAAGAGCATCTTATCCGCCTGTGCGAGAAGCTCGGGGCGGTAGTGTGCGAGATAGTAGAGCTGATAGAGGGTGTTGATACGCATCGTTTGCGTACCCGTGAGTCCGTAAAGCTCCGAGGGAGAGATGAATTTTGCGGTTTCCTCGGGCATTCCCACCGTGCGCTCATCGCGGTAATGCGAGGGGTTGGAGAGAAGCTCTCCGTGCGCGTTGAGAAGTCCGAAGTCGACACCCCAAGTATCGATACCGATGGCGTCGATCTTATACTCCTTGACTGCCTTGTTGACCGCCGTTTTGATCTCGAAAAGAAGACGGAGAACGTCCCAATACATTCTTCCGCCCGTGACCACCGTGTCGTTCGAGAAGCGATGGATCTCGGTGACGTTGATCAGCTTTCCGTCGTACTCGCCGATCATTGCGCGTCCACTCGACGCGCCAAAGTCAAACGCTAAGACCTTTTTTGCCATATGTTTTCTCCTTATGTATTCGGGAAGCGATGCCCCCGTTCGTTTTGGACAGCTTTAGTATATCATCTTTTTTGGAATTTGTCCACTGTTTTTGTGAAAATCGGGGATTTTTCCTTATTTTTGCGCGGAAGCCGCATCGCGCTTTGCATATGCGCGGCGCATCAAAAAGAAAATGAACAAGCCGAAAAGCGGGAAAAGCGCAGCAAGAAGCACGCCGACCTTAAAGCCAAACTGCTCTACGCTGAGCGAGAATCGCTCAGCAAGTGCCACAGCGCGGGGCGAAAGGATGATCCCGTCCACGACAGCACCCACCATCTGCGGACCGAGAGAGGCGCCCGCGTCCCCACCCGCCGCCATCAGAGCAAAGGGCACGACTCCGGGGTTCGGGTGCTTTTCTTCCATATAAATGAGAGTGCCGGGCCAAAGCATCGAGGTGAAAAAGCCCGTAAACACGCACCCGACAAGGCTAAGCACCGCAAAGGGAGAAAGTGCGGCAACGAGGTAGCAAAGAAGGGCGCCGAGCATTCCGAAAAGCAAAACGCGGGATATGTTTTTCCCATACTTTGCATAAAGGGAGCGTCCAAGCCCCAAAAGCGCGGCAAAGAGGGCAAGACCGAAAATGTCACCGAGTGTTTTGGAGATGCCGAGGGCGCGCTCAAGGAAGCTCGAGCACCATTGCGTCATCGTGACTTCCGAGGCTCCGCCGAGAAAAATAAATACGACGCAAAGAAGCATTCCCTTGGGGATGCCCTTTCCGCCCTCGCTCATCTCCCCTGCGGGAATGTGGGGCAGCTTTGCCGTAAAGAAAAGAATGGCGTCAAAGAGAGGCACGAGCGCCCAAAAGCCCGCCATCAGATACCAACGTGCGGGGGTCAAGAGCTTCAAAAGCAGCGTGCTGACGATCACAACGCCGACAACGCCCCACGCATACATAGAATGAAGCTTGCTCATCTCGTGCTCGGGATTTTCTGCGGGAATGGCGGCAACGACAGGACTGAGAAGCACCTCGCAAAGCCCTGCGGAAACCGAGGAGATAAGGGTGCCGACGACCAGCCAAAGGTACGCCTGCGCGGGAAAAAGAACGGGCATCGCCGCGTAAATCACGAGCCCGACGAAGGCAATGACGGGCGTAAAGCGCACCGTTTTGCGAATGTCGAAGAAGCGCGCAAAAAAGCTGAAAACAAGGTCAACGGCAAGCTGAATGCCAAAGCAAAAGACGGCAAGCAGTCCAAGCAAGGTGTAGGAAATGCCGTAGATCTCGTGGAAGGTCAAGAAAAGCAAGGGGGAAAGGCAGGAGATGGCAGACATCGTGACACTGCCGCAATAACACGCGAGCTTTGCGCGGCGATAGGTAGGCATTTTGGGGTTCCTTTCGTGGGTTGGTTCGTTTACCCTAGCATTATAGCAGAGTTTTCGGCAAAAAGCAAGCACATCGCGCATTCTTTTTAAGGAAAGTGCCGTCCCGCCGTCTTGACAAGCGTCAAAAAAGAATGTATAATGAAAAAAGCAACAAAAAGAAAGCGAGAAATGCTATGCTTCATCACCTCAAAGGAGAACTGACGGTCTGCGACGCGGGCTTTGCGGTCGTGGATTGCGGCGGCGTCGGCTACGCGCTGACGGTAAGCACGGGCACGTCGGAGAAGCTCTCCCCGATGCTTGGCGAAGAGGTCTTCGTTTTTACCCATCTGCAGGTCAGAGAGGACGGCGTTGAGCTGTACGGATTCGGCTCGCGCGAGGAGCTTTCGGCGTTTCGCCTTTTGATCACCGTTTCGGGGGTCGGCCCCAAGGCGGCAATGTCTATTCTCTCCACGATGACGCCCGACCGCTTCGCCTTTGCGGTATGCACCGAGGACGCAAAAGCGCTCTCGCGCGCGCCCGGCATAGGCGGCAAGACGGCGGCACGCATCGTGCTCGAGTTAAAGGATAAGATCTCCAAGGATCAAATGTCGGGCGACCTTGCATCCATCAAGGACGCATCTCCCGTCAAGGTGCCCGCGGGTGCCTCGGGCAAGCTCGGTGAGGCGCAGGACGCGCTCAGCGTTTTGGGATACAGCCGTTCCGAGATCGCGGACGCGCTCCGCGGTATTGACGTTTCGGCGCTCTCGCTTGAGGAGATCATCAAGGCGGCGCTTCGCCGCTTTAGCGAGCGTTAAGGGAAGGAGTGAGGGCTTTTGGCAATCGCAGAGGAAGAATTTGACTTTGAGAGCCGCATCGTCGGCACAGAAAGCGTCCCGTCTGACTACGAGGTAGAAAACTCCTTGCGTCCCAAGACGCTTGAGGACTACACGGGACAGGAAAAGGTCAAGGAAAACCTAAAAATCTATATCGAGGCAGCAAAGGCAAGAAAGGAAGCGCTCGACCACGTGCTTCTTTGGGGCCCGCCAGGTCTTGGTAAAACCACCCTTGCGGGTATCATTGCAAACGAGCTTGGCGTCAACCTGCGTACGACCTCGGGTCCCGCCATCGAAAAGCAGGGCGACCTTGCGGCGATCCTCACGAACCTCGCCGAGGGGGACGTGCTTTTTATCGACGAGATCCACCGTCTTTCCCGCGCGGTAGAGGAGATCCTTTATCCCGCGATGGAAGACTACGCGCTGGATATCATCATCGGCAAGGGTCCGTCGGCGCGCAGCATTCGCCTGCCCATTCCCCGCTTTACCCTCATCGGCGCGACCACGCGCGCAGGACAGCTCACCACCCCCTTGCGCGACCGCTTCGGCGTTTTGCTCAAGCTAGAGCTTTACACGCCAGAGGAGCTTGCCGTGATCGTGCGGCGCTCTGCGGACATTCTCGGCATCGGGATCGAGGAGAAGGGCGCGCTGGAGATCGCATCGCGCTCGCGCGGCACGCCGCGTATCGCAAACCGACTTCTTAAGCGTATCCGCGACTTTGCCATCGTCAAGGAAGTCGGAGG
>JAZSBJ010000009.1:0-2994 GCA_045602305.1 Eubacteriales bacterium
GGTTCTTCCATCAAGAGCAGCAGCAAGGTCGAGAAGCTCTTCCTTGGCGGCAAAGACGTCACCGTCACACACGCCACCGCACAGATCGAGAAGGACGGCTCTTCTTTTCTCCCAAGGAAGCACCTCGGAGAAATATTCGGGCATAGTGAGGATCTTGGCAAGCTCGGCGTCGGCACCCCACATGGCGCTCACCGTTTCGGCATACTCCTTCTCCTTGACGGGAACGCCGTCCACAAAGTATTCCGTCGTGTGTCCGTCGAATTCTTCGCGGATGCTGCCGCGCTTCTTTTTGTAGATCTCACGATAAGTCTTTGTAAGGGAGATCCGCTTGCCGTTATGCTCAAGCACAGCACCCGCCGTGTGATCAAGCCCGTGAACCTCGCCGTTGGGTGATTTGGTTTTAGGGGTGAAATTCTTTGCACCTGTCGAGGGCTTATTAAAGAGAAGCCATGTAAACGCGTTGAAAACGGTGGTCTTGCCTGTGCCGTTGTCGCCGTATATAGCGATATTGCCACCGTCAGGGGAGACGGTGAGATTTTTTATGCCTTGAAAGTTGTTAAGTGTTAAAGAAATCAGTCTCATTCTTACCTCCCGGGCGCAAACATCGCAAGAAGCTGCGCCGCTTCGTATTCGTTGAAAGATCGAAATTCTGTGTCCTCCACCCTCGGCTCTTTAACGAGGATGATGTTGCCGACAAGTCCTGGAAAAAAAGGGTTTTTGGGAAGACCAAGCCTAACCCCCTCTTCGTTGACAAGAAGCCCGATGGGGTTGATGCCCGGGACATGTTCTACGTAGCCGCCGACAATGCTTTGATAGGTTTCAAGCTTTCCGTCCGTGATGCTTACCTCAAGGGAGCCGTCTGCTCGGAGAATGACCACGCGCACATCTTGACAATCACAGCGTTCCCCGGGATCAAGGGTCGCGCCGCAATGCTCACAGGTGTAGCCTTTCATTGTTCTTCCTCCTCGCCTTCGTTCGCAGGATCCAAGCTCCGGGAGATCTCCGCAATCTCCTCAAGGAACACCTTTTTCGCCGGCTCGGGAAGCTTGCCGTAGATCTCGGCTGCCGCTCGCGATAGCCCGCACACAAGCGCGGTGGCGAGATTTACAGGGATGCCGTCCATGACAAGCTCGATCTCGTCCTTTTCGTCCATGCTGATTTTAATTACCGTGGCTTCTTTCATTTTTGATGTCCTCCTATTGACATTTATTGATTTGAGTGGTATACTAGGGGTGGTCGGATGTCAGATTCCGCGCCTCCTATTGCATAGCCGTCTCGCGCGCCAACGCGAGGCGGTTTTTCTTTTTTTGCAGTCAGTCGATGTAAAAATACATTTCGCCGTTACAAATCTCGTACTGATTGCCGCAAACGTTGAACCGGATGTAGTTGTAATCGGGAGCTGCGTATACCGCCTTACGCGTGTAGATCCTCGTGGGTGTCCAAACGGGCGCGCCGTGCATCTCCTTCTTGCCGAAATCTGCGACGATCGCGTCCGTATGAACCTCGATGCGCGAGGCTTCAAAGCCGTATTCCTTGTTGATGAGAAGCTTTGCTTCCGCTTCGGAGAGCACACGCGCTGCCGCGTCCACCAATAGCTCCCGGTATTCGCTCTCAAGATAGTTTGTGCCGACGTTGTTCATATGACCTTCTTAAACTCCTTGTTGACTTGACTTTCCCAATACTCGACCTCGGATACGAGGACAAGACTTGCAGAATCGAGCTTGCCACCGCCGCAGACGTGGCGCACGGAGCGAATGATCTCCATTGCCTTGTTGATGCCGATCTTTCCGCCGTAGCGAGCGATGATGCCGTCGCGGTCGAGGTAGGGCTGCCTGCTCTCAGCTTGCGCGCTTTCCTTGCCTGCCATATAGCCTGCCATATAGGCGCGTTTGTATTCTTCGCTTAACATTTCTCAGTTTTCCTCCTTATCACATAGAATACATCACAGCACGAAGCTCGCACCAGGTAAGCTTGTACCGTTCCTTGATGGCGCGGATCGCGTCCATAGGTCCTTGGAAGAGCGGCGTGCCACGCCGTTCCCAAAGGATCTCTCGCTCACTTTCAAGAAGTTCGTCGCAGACGGCATCCACGATTTCATGGCGGATGGGGGTGGATTGGATGATCATTTGTTTATCCCTCCTCAAAAAAAGATTTAAACACATCGGCGCGGTACTGTCCCTCTGTGAGATTGATGATTTCCTGCACCGTGTATTTCTTCTTGACCACGCGCAAACCTTTAATGAAGCTTTCCGTGCCGACTTGACACGCGCCCGTGATCACTCGGTACATTGTTTTTGCTTCCTCGGCCGTCACAACGGATTGCTTGGTATATTTCTTGTATTGATCTGCGCCGCGTTCTTTCGCCTTTTTGAATTCGATGTCCTTGACGCCGTCTTTGAAGCTCTTACAATGTGCATAGTGCTCGCCGTCATAAATGGCATTCACGCCCTTGATTTTACCCGTGAAATAAGTGTAATCACCTATTTTCTTTTTGCGCTTGATATGTACAAGCATATCGTCACAGTAGAGATATTTCCCTGCGACATAATCGCCGTTTTTGAGCTTCTTATAATGTTTCGGGTTTGTGATGCTCGTGTTGCTAAGGTCGAGCGAACCGCCGACCGTCAAGCCTTCAGGCAACGCCGTGATGCTCGTGTTTCTAAGGTCGAGACTGCCGCCGGTTTTCTTCATCATTTCTTTAAGTTGTTCTAGGGTGTAGTTCATTTTTGTCCTCCTAAATTTGATATCAGCATAGCCACGATGCTAGCGCGGGCATTGGGATGACGATCTTTCCGGCAAGCTTCTTGCTCGGCAGCGGGTTGTATTTGCGTTTGACCGCCTCGTAGACGGTGCAGATGTTCACGCCCATGACACCGGCAGTCTCTTTGACGCTGAGCGTCATCTTTCCGGGGAATTGGTCACGGTGCAGCTCCAGTGTGTCGCGGTAGCCTTTCTTCTCCATTGTATTACCTCCTTTTTAATCAAACGGTCTTG
>JAZSBJ010000010.1:0-2558 GCA_045602305.1 Eubacteriales bacterium
ACCCTCGCAAACGCCCTTGCCTATCGCTACCGCGATATGCCCTTTGTGTTCCGCGCCATCACGCGCCTTGACCGCGAAACAAGCGGCGCCGTGCTTGTGGCGAAGAACGCGCTTTCTGCCAACGCGCTTTCCCTTGCAATGAAGCGGGGAGAGATCCAAAAAAGTTATTTTGCGCTCATACACGGCGAAGTGCCGCCCGTCGGGCGGATCTCGCTTCCCATCCAAAGAAAAGCGGGGAGCGTGATGCTGCGCGAGGTGAGTGACGCGGGCGCGCCCGCCGAAACGCTTTACCGCACGCTCGCATCGGGTAGCGGCTATTCGCTTGTCGCGGTATTCCCCAAAACGGGGCGCACACACCAGATCCGCCTACATTTTGCTTCGATCGGGCACCCCTTGTGCGGGGACGCCCTTTACGGGCGCGAGGGGGACGGCTTTGCGCGCACGATGCTCCACGCCGCACGCCTTGGCTTCCTTCACCCCGTGTCCTCTCTTCCCCTTTCCGTCTATGCGCCGCCCGCGTGCGATCTTACCGACGCGCTTGCGCGCTATGCGATCCCTCTGCCTACGGAGCGCGACGCCGTCCCCGACGAAGCCTTCCTTGCGGCTCTCTCGCAAAACGAGGGGTAAAAGCGGCAAAAGGCAAGCGGTGTGCAAAATGGTCAAAAGCGAGATAACGCCATCTGTGACTTTCCAAAGCACCCCCTCAATGGGGAGCGTGCCGAGCCCCACCGCAAAAAGATACCCGTATAAATACGCCCTATGCGCCATCGGACTTTTCGTGAGATATCCGATGGCGCGTTTTCCGTAATAGCACCACGCAAGCACCGTTGCATAGGCAAACAAAAAGAGAGATAGGCACAAAAGATAGGGGGCGATGGGACCTACGAGAGTGGAAAACGCCCCCGTAACCAGCCCCACCCCCGAAAGGGGCGGAAAAGAAGCGGGATAGGCGATGAGAAGCGGAAACGCCGTTGCCGTGCAAAAAACGAAGGTGTCGACGGCGACCTCGATCATCCCGAACACCCCTTGCGACGCGGGTGTGTTTTCTGCCACGGCGTGCGCCATAGGCGCCGTCCCCGCCCCCGCCTCGTTGGAGAGCAGTCCGCGCGTGACGCCGTAGCGCAAGGCGCGCGAGGAAAGAAAGCCGAGCGTTCCCGACGCCCCCGCCGAAACGGAAAAGGCATCGCGGAAAATACGCGAAAAAACGCCCCCCAGCGCGGAGAAATTCGCAAAACAGGCGTAGAGGCTCAAAAAAAGATATATAACGCTCACGAGTGGCACGACGCGCTCGGTAAAGGATGCGATCTTGCGAAAGCCCCCAAAGATGGCTGCCGCCGTCAAGAAAAGGAGCAAAAGCCCGACGGCGAGGGGGGAGATGCCCAAGACCTCGTTTGCCGCCGTCGCCGCCGCATTGCTTTGCACGGGCGCGCCCAGCGTCAAGGCGCAAAGAAGACACAAAACGGCAAAGCTCCCCGCAGCGCACCGCCCAAGGACGCCCCCCTTGCCCCGCAAATAATACATCGCGCCCCCTTCCCACGACCCGTCCGTGCCGCGCCGACGGGTGACGAGGGCAAGCACGATCTCGCCGTATTTCAAAAACATTGCGACGGCGGCGCTCACCCACATCCAAAAAACGGCGCCCGCGCCGCCAAGAGAGAGCGCGAGGGCTACCCCCGTAATGTTCCCCACGCCGAGCGTGCCGCCGAGGGCGACCGAAAGGGCACGCAAAGAGGAGCGCTTGCGCCCCTTAAAGGCTTGGCGAAGCGTTTTCAGGGGATGCAAATAGGGAAAAGCGCGGAGCGCGAACAGATACACGAGCCCAACACCAAACAAAAGAAAAGGGAGCCCCCAATCAAAAAGCACCCGATCAAGCATCTCGAAGATCACGCGATCCACCCCCTTTTTCTTGCAATATATGTAGATAAAAGCGGGATTAGTACCGTTCTTTTTCCGTTTTTTTCCTCATATAGATATAAGGTAATCCTGCTTATCCTTGTGAGGACACGATGAAAAAACTGCTTTTTCTCGCGGGCACCCGCCCCGAAATCATCAAGCTCGCCCCTCTTTTGCGCGTATGCAAGAAAAAGGAGCGCTTTGCAACCCGCCTTTGCACCTCGGGACAGCACGACAGCCTGCTCCGAGAAGCGCTTGCCGCCGAACGCCTCTCACCCGACATCTCCTTTACCGTGTGGGGCGACCTTTCGCACAAGACGAGCGAGTGCATCCTGCGCTTTGACGAGGTTTTAAAAGAGGAATCTCCCGCCGCCGTCGCCGTACACGGCGACACCTTGACCGCCTTTGCGGGGGCGGTTGCCGCCTTTCACCGCGCAATCCCCGTTTTTCATATTGAGGCGGGACTGCGGACGGAAAACCCCTTTTCCCCTTTCCCCGAGGAGTTCTACCGCCGCGCCATCGACCACCTTGCCACCTTGCACCTTGCACCAACGCGTGAGGCGGCGGCGCGCCTTGCGCGCGAGGGGATTCGAGGAGAGGGGATATACAACGTCGGCAATACCGCCATCGACGGGCTTTTCGACGACATCGACCCCCGCTTTACC
>JAZSBJ010000011.1:0-28022 GCA_045602305.1 Eubacteriales bacterium
ATCGGCATCGACGAGAGGGGCGCACTTGAGATCGCATCCCGCTCGCGCGGCACGCCGCGTATTGCCAACCGCCTTTTGAAGCGCATCCGCGACTTTGCAATCGTCAAGGGCGACGGCGTGATCACCGAGGAGATCGCGAAATACGGGCTTGAGCGCCTTGAGATCGACGCGCTCGGACTCGACAACACCGACCGCAAGATGCTCACCGCCATCATCAAGTTTTATAACGGCGGTCCCGTTGGACTTGATACCCTTGCCGCCACCATCGGTGAGGAAGCGATCACCATTGAGGACGTGTATGAGCCGTACCTTTTACAGCTCGGCTTCCTTTCGCGCACGCCGCGCGGCAGATGTGCTACTCCCCTAGCCTACGCGCATCTGGGAATTCCCTACACGCAAAATGCGCAGCCCAATCTATTTGATTAAAAAGAAAAGCGTTGTTTACATTTCGAACACCTCTTGTAAACAACGCTTTGTTTTTATATGTTTTTTAAAATATGCTCCAAGATGGGCACCGCGAGGTCCACGCCCGTGTAACGGAGCGTCCCCGTGAAGTGCGGATTGGAGTTTACCTCGCAAACGAGGGGACCGTCTTTTCCAAAAAGAAGGTCAACGCCCGCAAAATCTGCTCCCACCGCGCGCGCGGCACGAACGGCAAGCGCCGCCTCTTCCTTCGTGAGCGTGTAGGCTTCTCCCGCGCCGCCCCCCGCAATGTTGGAGCGAAAATCTCCCGCCTTACCCGTGCGGCGCATCGCGCAAACGGCACGATCTCCCACCACGTTGACACGCACGTCCGTGCCAAAGGATTCTGCGATCATCTCTTGAAAAAGGAAGGGGCGTGCGCCGAGAGAAGAAACGATGCTTCGCGCTTCGCGAAGATCCCCCGCAAGGTAGACCTGCTCTCCAAAGGAGCCGTAACACTCCTTGATCACGAGGGGAAAGCCGAGCGCTTCGCCCGCCTTCTCGATAAACTCCGTTTTGGTGTAGCCCAAGGCTCCGTAGGTCATAGGTGCGGAAAGGGTGCGCGGCGTTGGAACGCCCGCGCGGAGAAGCGCTTCTTGCGTTTCGCTCTTGCTATCCGCTATGCGAATGGCGTCGGGAGAATTGAAGACGGGGATCCCGTGGCGCACGATACGCCGTGCGGCGGCAATATCCTTATCCCAAAACAAAACAAAATCGGCATCCTTTGCGGGGTGGCGGTCAAACGGGCATACGCAGTCGCCCCCCGTTGCACGCGATAGCGTGATATTCAACCGTTCTGCCGCCCTTTCTAATTGCGCATAAAGCGCATCAAAGTGAGGCGATGCAAGAAAATGGTTGGTAAAGAGCAGACCCTTTTTCATTTCGTGACGTCCGTATCGTCCAGCGTTACGTTGCCCGCCGTCATAAAGGTGAGAAGTGAGCCTTGCGTTCCGTAGGTGTAAAGGCGGTTGTTTTCGGTCACATCATAGGTGGTGGTAAATTCGCCCTTGTCGCCCTGCATCACCGCCGCAAAGCCCTGCAAATGCAAAGAAAGGTTTGCACTTCCAATATCAGAAACAAACTTAAGATTCGAAAGCTCGGGGCTCACAAGCGTGAGGCTTCCCTTCTGTGTTTGGACAGAAACGTCATCAAAGGTGCCGTTGCCCTTTACACTGCCGTCCTCGGCAACCACCGTCAGCTTGTCGATCTTCAAGAGCTGAAGGACGACCTTGGTGTCGTCATACGCGTTGATCGTCACCGATTTCAAGTTGTTTGCAATTTCCATCGGCAGTGTGAGCAAAAGGGATTTGTTGAGCTTTCCGGGACGCGCGCCCGACGCGCAGGGGTAGATCTTCAAAACGCCGTCCTCAACGAGGTAACGGAGCGCCTTTTTATCGGTTTCAAAGTAATCCTCTTCTGCCTTGATCTTGTCCGTAAACGCGCCGCTTACCGAAACGAAGTTGCCGTCCCAAAAGATCTCAAGCGACGTGATCTTCTCTTCCGTTTTGAACGCGCCCGCCGTATAATTCTCTGCTCCCTCGTACTCGATACGCATTCCGCAAGAGGAAAACGCCAAAAGCGAGGAAAAAAGCAATGCCGCGGTCAAAAAGAGAGATAAAAATTTTTTCATACACATTTTCTCCTTACCGTATAAGAAAGCCCCGTTACCGAGGCGATCATTCACACAGTTATTATAATTTTTTTCGTTCTTTCTGTCAAGAGGTTGCCCCTTTTTTCCACAAATTCCTGCTCTTTTGGGAAATAAAAAACTTTTCCTCACCGTTTTTTGATTTTTCGGTTGACAATCTCATTTTTTCGTGCTATAATGTTTTCGTTTGAAATTGGGGTATCGCCAAGCGGTAAGGCACAGGACTTTGACTCCTGCACGCGCTGGTTCGAATCCAGCTACCCCAGCCACGAACGAGCCACCCTTCGGGGTGGCTTTTTCGTTCGTGGCTGGGGTAGCTGTCCGATTCGAACCTGTCGCCGTAAGGCGAGCTGGTTCGATTGCTCCGCGCAGAGCGACCGCCGCTTGCGAGCGGGCGGCAAGCGTGAGCAACTTCGCGCATAGCGCGAGCCTCCGGCGCAAACCACCAACGCCGTCCTTCGGGACGGTTTTTGTTTTCTGATCGAGGTCACCGCCGAGCGCACAGGAAAAATCCCCCAAAAAATCCCATCACTTTTTATTTTTCCTCTTGATTTTATAAAACGAGCGTGGTATAATTATTATAATAACGGTAATATTATGTTACAGTTTAGAAAACAAAGTGAGGGAATCGCGATGCAAAACGAGGAACGAAGCGCCCTGATCGCACAGTTCGGATCGGGCTATATGACCGACGCGTACAGGCTTCTCGGCGCGCACGACGAGGGGGACGGAAGCGTTTCCTTTCGCGTTTGGGCGCCCGATGCACAAAGCGTTTCGGTGATCGGCGACTTTAACGGCTGGGATCCCTCTCGCGGTACGATGTTCCACATCGGCGGCGGTGTTTGGGAAGGCGTGCACGCAGGTGTGCGGCGCTTTGACTGCTACAAATTCCGCATCACGGGCAAGGACGGACGGGTGTTTGAGAAATGCGACCCGTACGCCACCCACGCCGAAACCCGACCGAACACGGCAAGCAAGGTCTTTGACATTTCGGGCTTCCCTTGGACGGACGGCGAGTACCTTGCCGCACTTGAAAAAAAGAATCACTTTTCCTCTCCCATCAACATTTACGAGATGCATCTCGGCTCGTGGCGTCGCCACGAGGACGGGAGCTTCCTTTCCTACCGTGAGCTTGCTGACGAGCTCGTCCCCTATCTTCTCGGAATGCACTACACGCACGTGGAGCTTTTGCCCGTTGCGGAGCATCCCTACGATCCCTCTTGGGGATATCAGGTCACGGGCTATTTTGCCCCCACCTCGCGCTTTGGCACGCCCCACGATTTTATGTACTTCATCAACAAATGCCACGAAAACGGCATTGGCGTCATTCTCGACTGGGTGGGCGCGCACTTTCCCAAGGACGAGTTTGGGCTTGTTTCCTTTGACGGGAGCTTTTGCTACGAGTCGCCCGACACGGTGATGAACGAGCATCCCGATTGGGGCACGCGCATCTTTAACTACAAGCGCAACGAGGTGCGCGCCTTCCTCATCTCCAACGTTTGCTATTGGCTCAAGGAATTCCACGCCGACGGCATTCGCGTAGACGCGGTAGCGAGTATGCTGTATCTCGATTACGGCAGAGGGGGACGCGAGTGGCACCCCAACGCGTTTGGCGGAAACCACAACCTCGACGCCATCGAGTTTTTAAAGGCGATGAACCACGCCGCCTTTTCGGTGAAGCCCTCGGCGCTGATGATCGCCGAGGAATCGACCGCCTTCAACGGCGTCACCAAGCCCACCTATGCGGGGGGGCTCGGCTTTAACTTTAAATGGAATATGGGTTGGATGAACGACACGCTCCGCTATATGAAGACCGACCCCCTCTTCCGCAAGCATCGCCACGGCGACCTGCTCTTCCCCTTCCATTACGCCCTCGCGGAGAATTATATTCTCCCCCTCTCGCACGACGAGGTGGTGCATCTTAAGGCGTCGATGATTGGGAAGATGCCCGGCGAGTACGAGCAAAAGTTCGCCAATCTGCGCGCGCTTTACACCTATATGTTTGCTTTTCCCGGCAAAAAGCTCTCCTTTATGGGGAACGACTTTGCCCAATTCTCCGAATGGAACGAGAGCCACGGTCTTGATTGGTTCTTAAAATTTCACGAGAAGCACGACAAAATGTCCGCCTTTTTCTCCGCACTGGGAAAGGTGTACCTTGAAACCCCCGCGCTCTACGAGTTGGATACGTCGAACGACGGCTTCTCGCTCACCGTGGCAGACGACGGGGATCAAAGCGTCGTCGTGTTCCGCCGCATCGCCAAGAACGGAGATGAGGTGATCGCGGTGTGCAATTTCTGTCCCGTCTTGCGCGAGAATTACCGCTTCGGCGTAGCCGAGGGCAAATCTCTCGTCCCGCTTTTCTCCACAGAGGATGAACGCTTCGGCGGCAGCGGCTTCTCGCTCAGCCCCGTATCCGTTTCCGATATTCCCTCGCACGGAATGGCGCACTCTGCGGCGCTTTCCGTTCCGCCAATGTCCGTCACCCTGTATACCCTTCAAAAAATATAAACGCTCAGGGAGGAAGAACTATGTTACAGAAAAGCAAGGAATGTATTGCCATCCTGCTTGCAGGTGGGCAAGGAAGCCGTCTGATGGTTTTGACGGAGGATATGGCAAAGCCTGCCGTTCCCTTCGGCGGCAAGTACCGCATTATCGATTTTCCCCTTTCCAACTGCGTCAATTCGGGTATTGACACCGTGGGTATCTTGACCCAATACCAGCCGCTTGAGTTAAACGCCTACGTGGGCACGGGACGCCCGTGGGGTCTTAACCGCAATTTCGGCGGCGCACACATTTTGCCCCCGTATGCCAAGAGCAGCAAATCCGAATGGTATAAGGGCACGGCAAACGCTGTGTATCAAAACATTCCCTTTATTGAAAACTACGCTCCCGAATACGTCCTCATTCTTTCGGGCGACCACATCTATAAGATGGATTACTCGAAGATGCTCGACTACCATAAAAAGACCGAGAGCGATTGCACCATTGCAGTGCTTGAGGTGCCGCTTGAGGAAGCCTCTCGCTTCGGCATTATGAATACCAATCCCGACGGCTCCATCTACGAGTTTGAGGAAAAGCCCAAGGCACCCAAGAGCACCAAGGCGTCTATGGGAATTTACATCTTCTCTTGGAAGGTACTCAAGGAGTACCTTGAGCGCGACGAGGCAGACCCCGACTCGCAAAACGACTTCGGCAAGAACGTCATTCCTGCTCTGCTCGCCGACGGGCGCCGCATCTTTGCCTATCCCTTTGACGGCTATTGGAAGGACGTGGGAACCATCAAGAGCCTTTGGGAAGCCAATATGGACCTTCTCAACCCCGAAAGCGGACTCAACCTGCGCGACCCGAAATTCAAGATCTACGCCCGCAACTACGCACAGCCCTCGAGCTTTGCGGCAAAGGGCTCCGTCATTAAAAACTCCTACGTTGCCGAGGGATGCATCATCAAGGGACGCGTGGAGAACTCCATCATTTCCACCGCGTGTGTGATCGAAGAGGACGCCGTCGTCCGCGATAGCGTCATTATGCCCAACACCACGGTGGGACGCGGTTCTACCGTCAAATTCGCCATTCTGGGCGAAAACGCGACCATCGGGCGCAACGTACATATCGGCGGCGAAAAGGAATACTACCCCGAGGATGAATGGGGCATCGCCGTCATCGGCAAAGGAAAGAAGATTGCCGACAATACGGTCATCCGACCGAACGAAATTATTTAAGGAGGCAGAGAGTATGAATTTAGCAGGAATTATCTTCTCGAATCTTTATGACGAGCGCTTCGGCGTTTTGACACACAAGCGCACGGTCGCCTCTCTCCCCTTCGGCGGCAGATACCGCTTTGTAGACTTCGTTCTTTCCAATATGTCGAACTCGGGCATTACGAGCGTCGGCATCGTCACCAAGCACAACTACAACTCCTTGATGGACCACCTCGGCTCCTCTGCCGAGTGGGACTTAAACCGCAAAAACGGCGGCGTACAGCTGCTTGCGCCCTTCTCGACGGGAATGTCCTACGTGTATCAGGGCAAGCTCGAAGCCCTTTATTCCGCCTTCGCATTCCTAGAGAAAACGCCTGAGGACTACGTGGTTCTCTCCGACTCCACCATCCTTTGCAACATCGACTACAGCGAAGCGCTTGAGGCGCATATCGCGTCGGGCAAGGACGTCACGGTCATCACGGGACGCGCTAAGGCAGACCCGAACGTGAACTACGAGCTGATCGTGGAGCTCAAGGACGGCGAGGTGAAGGATGTCACGGTGGATTACCCCGCTATGAAGGACGATACCCGCGTCAGCCTCGGTATGTACATTATGGAGAAAAAGCTTCTTCTTTCCGCGGTGCGTGAGTCCGTTTCCAAGGGAAGACATCTCCTTGAGCGCGACTTCATCCAAGAGGGCTTCTACCGTGCGGGACTTTCGCTCAACGTACACGAGTTTGCAGGACACGTCATCCGCAACGACAGCGTCGCCTCTTACTTTGCCAACAACCTTTCGCTCATTCGCGACGACGAGCTTCGCCGCGAACTGTTCGATCGCTCGCGCCCCATCTACACCAAGGTGCGCGACGAGGTTCCCTCGTATTACAGCCCCGGCTCTAAGGTAGAGGATTGCTTGATCGCAGACGGCTGCCGCATTCACGGCACGCTGGAAGGAAGCGTCTTGTTCCGTGATATTTACGTGGGCAGAGGCTCCACCATTAAAAATTCGATCATTATGCAGGGCGCGGTCATTGGCGAGGGCTGCTACATTGAGAACGCAATCCTTGACAAAAACGTTACCGTTTCGGACGGTGTAAGGCTGATCGGCGCACCCAGCGCACCTTGCATCGTTGAAAAAGGAGAAACCGTATGAAGATCCTCTTCGCCGCATCCGAGGCGGCACCCTTTCTAAAATCAGGCGGGCTTGGGGACGTCCTTGAGGCGCTCCCCGCCGAGCTTGCCAAGGACAAGTCGACGGAAGTCACCGTCGTTTTGCCTCTCTATAAAAAAATCAAGGAAAACCCCGCCTTGGGGCTTTCCTTCGTTACTTCCTTCTCGCTGCCCTCTCCCCTCTCCGAGAGCTACGTGGGCGTGTTCCGCGTACAGGCGAAGAAGGTCACCTACCTTTTCATTGATAACGAGTATTATTTTTACAGAGATGGCTCACCCTACGGACACGGCGACGACGGCGAGCGCTTCGTCTTTTTCTCGCGTGCCATCCTCGAATGTTTGCGCCACATCGACTACTATCCCGACGTCATTCATCTAAACGACTGGCAAACGGCGACCGTTCCCGTGCTGTTGCGCGCGTTCTACGCGGGCATTCCCGAATACGGGCGCATTCGCACCGTCTTTACCATCCATAACATCGAATACCAAGGATATATGCCGTCCGACTTTTCGTGGTCTAAAATGGGGCTCCCCCCCGAATACCACGACGCGATGCGTTACGGCGACGCGGTCAACTTTATGAAGAGTGCCATCGTGCTCTCTGACCGTGTGACTACGGTATCGCGCACCTACGCCGAGGAGCTAAAGTACGCGTACTTCGCTCACGGGCTCGACCCCATCATCAAGGAAAACGAGTATAAGCTCTCGGGTATTGTCAATGGCATCAACACGAAGCTTTTTGATCCCAAGACCGACAAGGCGCTTCCCGCAAACTTTTCTTCCGTTGACACAAGCGGAAAGACTGTATGCAAAGCCGCCTTGCAAGAGGAGCTTGGACTCCCCGTGCGAGAGGACGTTCCCCTCATCGCGATGATCTCCCGCCTCGTTTCCCACAAGGGACTTGAGCTTGTGGATTGCGTGCTTGAGGATCTCCTTTCGCGTGACGTGCAGCTCGTCGTGCTTGGCACGGGCGACGCAAAATACGAGGAGATGTTCCGCTTTGCCGAATACACGCACCCCGAAAAAATGAAGGCGGAGATCCGCTTTGACGGCGCACTCGCCAACCGCATCTATGCGGGCTGCGACCTCTTTTTGATGCCCTCTAAGAGCGAGCCGTGCGGGCTTTCTCAGTTGATCGCTATGCGCTACGGCTCCATTCCCATCGTGCGCGAAACGGGCGGGCTTTACGATACCGTGCCCGCGCTCGATCCGAAGACGCTCAAGGGGCGCGGCTTCACCTTTAAGTCCTTTAACGCGCACCATATGCTAGACGCCATCGACCGCGCGGTCGCCTTCTTCCACGACAAGGAAAAGCTCGAAAAGCACCGCCGCGCGCTCATTCGCTACGATAGCAGCTGGCGCGTATCCAAAGAGGAATATCTCGCAATCTACAAGAGCCTTTTGGCTTGAATCCCACCGAAAGAAAGAAGAACACTATGGAACTCACCAAAAAACAAATCCTCGACCTGCTGGAAAACGAATCGGGCAAGAGCTTTGGCTGCTCGCTCGCGGATGCATCCAAGAAGCAAGTCTACAAAACCCTTTGCACCGTCATTCGTGACCTTCTCTCCAAAAAGAGAAAAAGCTTCCGCGACGATTTTATCGCCAAGGAAAAGAAGCAAGTCTATTATATGTCGATGGAATTTCTCGTCGGCACGTCCTTGCGAAACAACCTTTTCAACCTCGGACTTGAGGAAAAGTTTGCGTCTGTTTTAAAGAGCGCGGGCTTTGACATCAAGGAGCTTTACGCAATGGAGCCCGACGCGGGGCTTGGCAACGGCGGTCTTGGCCGTCTTGCATCCTGCTATATGGACTCGATGACGAATTTGGAGCTTCCCGGTACCGGCTTCTCCATTCGCTACGAGTTCGGCATCTTCCGTCAAAAGATCGTGGACGGCTGGCAGATGGAATTTCCCGACGACTGGCTTTCGATGGGCGACGTTTGGCTTCGCCCGCGCGAGGATGAGGCGTTTGAGGTGAAGTTTGGCGGCTCAGTCGCGCAGTGGGAAGAGGGCGGCAGACTTTGCTTCCGCCACGAAAACTACAATAGCGTGATGGCTGTGCCTTACGATATGTTCATTTCGGGCTACGACAGTCCCGCTGTCAACAAGCTCGTGCTTTGGAGTGCAAAATCTCCCTCGAAGAACTCCATCGACCTTCGCTATTTCGTGCGCGGTGAGCATCTAAAGGCGCTTGAGCAAAACACGATGGCTGAGGTCATCTCCAAGGTGCTTTATCCCGCCGACGACCACATTGAGGGCAAGCGTTTGCGTCTAAAGCAGCAATACCTTTTGGTGTCGGCATCCTTGCAAAGCATCGTTTCTCAGCATATGAAGAAATACGGCGACATCCGCACCCTGCCCGACAAGGTCGCCATTCACATCAACGACACGCACCCCGCCCTTTGCGTTCCCGAGCTTATGCGTATTCTGCTTGACGAACACCTGCTCGAATGGGACGAGGCGTGGGATATTTGCTGCCGCACCCTCTCCTACACCAACCATACGGTTATGAGCGAGGCGCTTGAAAAGTGGAACGAGGGGCTCTTCCGTGAGCTTCTTCCCCGCATTTACCAGCTTGTGTGCGAGATCAACCGCCGTCTGGTCGAGGGGCTTTACGAGAAGTACCCCGGCGACATCGGAAAGATCAACTATATGGCTGCGATCGCAAACGGCGAAGTCAAGATGGCAAACCTTTGCCTTGCCGCCTGCCACAAGATCAACGGCGTTTCCAAGCTCCACAGTGAGATCTTAAAGGATAGCTTGTTCCACGATTACTACGTTCTTGACAACGATAGGTTTACAAACGTCACGAACGGTATCGCTTACCGCCGTTGGCTTTGCCAATCCAACCCCTCGCTTACCAAGCTCTTAAAGGAGCTGATCGGGGACGGCTTTATGCGCGACTCGATGGCGCTTGAGGGACTTTTGAAGTACGCGGGTGACGACGCGGTCATCGACCGCCTTGCCGCCGTCAAGCGTGAGAACAAGGAGCGCCTTGCTTCCTATATTTCGAGCGCAAACGGCATCATCGTCGATCCCTCTTCCCTCTTTGACGTGCAGATCAAGCGCTTGCACGAATACAAAAGACAGCTTCTTAACGCCTTGCAGATCATCCGTATGTACCGCTTGATCAAGGAGAACCCGAACCTCGACATCCCGCCCCGCACCTTCGTGTTCGCGGCAAAGGCGTCCTCGGGCTACTTTATGGCAAAGCAGGTCATCCGTCTTATCTGCGGCATTGCAAACACCATCAACGCAGACCCCGTCGTGCGCGAGAAGATCAAGGTCGTCTTTATCGAGGACTACAAGGTTTCGCTCGCTGAAATCATCATTCCCGCCGCCGAGATCTCCGAGCAGATCTCCATTGCAGGCAAGGAAGCATCGGGCACGGGCAATATGAAGCTGATGATCAACGGCGCTGTGACGCTCGGCACGCTTGACGGTGCCAACGTGGAGATCCACGAGCAGGTCGGTGACGACAATATGTTCCTCTTTGGACTCCACGCGGACGAGGTAGAGGCGCTTTGGCGTCAGGGCTACGATCCTCTCGCTTACGTGCGCCGCAACCCCGAGCTTGCCGATATTCTGCGTATGCTCCGCACGGGTGTGTTCGGCGGAAGCTACGACGACATCTACAACTCCCTGCTCACGCGTGCCTACGGCACGGCAGACGCTTATATGACGCTTGCCGATTTCGAGGACTACGCGAAAACGCAGGACCGCGTTTCCGAAACCTACCGCGACAAGTATAAATTTGGAAATATGTCCCTTGTCAACATTGCCAAGGCGGGCATCTTCTCCTCGGACCGCGCGGTTTTGGAATACGCGAAAAACATTTGGTATATGAAATAATTTTCGGCGCGAGGGCGTTGCCCTCGCGCATCCCTTTAGGAGCTTTCCCTTATGCAAATTCTTTTCAATAGCAAAAGCCGTGCGCACAAAACGCCCTTTGGCTGTCTGCGCGTGGGTGAGGTCTGCACGCTGACGGTGGAGATTCCCGACTGCTGTGCGTGCAAGAGCGCATCCCTCATCGTTGAGGACGACGGGGGGAGAGTGCTTGAGGTCGCCTTGTATCCTGCGTCGGTTTCCTCTCCCTATACCTCTTATAAGACTGCCTTTGCACTCCCAAGGGCAGGGCTTTATTTCTACTATTTCCGCATTACGACCCAAAGCGGCGCCTTTTCTCTTTACAAAAGAGGGGACGGCACCAATATGGAAGCGGGGGATAAATGGCAAATCTCTTGCATTCCCGCGGATTTCCACACGCCCGAAGCCTTTCGCGGCGCCGTGTTTTATCAAATTTTCCCCGACCGCTTCTACAAGAGCGAGGTCGTAGGCAAGGACGAAAAGAAAACGGCGTTCGTGCTTCACGAAAACGAGAGCGACACTCCCGTTTATCTCCCCGATGAAAAGGGGGAGATCTTAAACTGCGACTTTTTCGGCGGCAACCTGAACGGTATTCGCGCAAAGCTCCCCTACCTTGCTTCCCTCTCGGTTTCCGCTATCTATTTAAACCCCATTTTTGAAGCCTACTCCAACCACCGCTACGATACGGCGGATTATATGAAGATCGACCCCCTGCTCGGCACCGAGGCAGACTTCCGCGCGCTCTGCGACGAGGCACACGCGCTCGGCATCAAGGTGGTGCTTGACGGCGTATTCTCGCACACGGGGGCTGACAGCCGCTACTTTGACAAGCACGGGCGCTATGAGGACGGGGCGTACCACAACCCCGACTCGCCCTATAGGGCTTGGTATCAGTTTTCGGAATACCCGCACAAATACACCTCTTGGTGGGGCATCGAAACGCTCCCCGCAACGCACGAGCTTTGTCCCTCTTACCTCGACTTTATCATTGAGGGAGAGGACAGCGTCGTCGCCCATTGGCTAAGAGCAGGCGCGGACGGCTTCCGCCTTGACGTGGCAGACGAGCTTCCCGATGAATTTATTGCCCGTCTATACCGCCGTGTGAAGGAAGTAAAGCCCGACGCCATCGTCATTGGCGAGGTGTGGGAAGACGCGTCGAACAAGATCAGCTACTCGGAGCGACGCCGGTATTTCACGGGGAACGAGCTTGACTCGGTGATGAACTATCCCTTCCGTGACGCCGTAATCGCCTTTTTCCGCGGCGACGCCTCAGCGTATGACGTGGGCGAAACGGTGATGCGAATTTGCGAAAACTATCCGCGTGACGTGCTTGACTGCCTGCTTAATAGCCTGTCCACCCACGATACGGCAAGAATTTTGACCTTGCTCTCTTGCGTTCCTACCCCCGAAACGCGCGAGGGACGCGCGCGCTTCACGCTTTCCGAGGGGGACAAGGAGAAAGCACTTCTCCGTCTGCGTGCCGCCACTGCCTTGCAGTTTGCACTTCCCGGAGCGCCTTGCATCTATTACGGGGACGAGGCAGAGATGGAAGGATATGAAGATCCCTTCAACCGCCGCTTTTTCCCTTGGGGCAAGGAAAACGAGTCGCTCACCGACCTTTACCGCGCCCTCGGCGCGTGCAAGCGTGGGGAAGACGCCCTGCGCCTTGGCGATTGCGAGGCTTCTTGCCCGAACGCGGACGCCATCATTCTAAAGCGCACCTACGGCGATCAAACGGTATATTTCGCCACGACGCGCGGAGAACCCATCACGGTGGACGCAAAGCGCGTGCTTCTTTCCGAGGGCGTGCAAAACGGCACCGTCGAGAAGTACGGATTTATCTTGTACGAATAAAAAAAGAAGAGCCTTTGCATTTTTGCATAGGCTCTTTTCGGTTTAATATTTCAGCGCGTGATCCACGTCGATCTCGCCCGTCATAAATTCGTCGTAGGAATATGCGACGGGGAAAAGGCGCTCGCCATCAAAGCGATAGACCGAAAGGGATGCGTTGGACGGCCAAGGCACCTCACACATAAGGTCTGCCGATTTGCCGCGCGCGTAGGTTTCCACGGCGCGGATGGGGGTAGCGTGCGTGCCAATAAAGACTGTCTTTCCAAGGTTTTCTTTTGCAATGGTGAGTACGGTCGAAACGACTCTGCCGTAAAGCTCTGAAACCGCCTCGCCACCCGTAGGACGGGCGTGCCCCACGTCCTCGCGCCAGATGCGGCGCTCCTCGGGGTATTCCTCGTCCAGCGCATCAAAATGTCTGTTTTCCCACTCGCCGGCGTAGATCTCGCGCAAGCCGTCGAGGGTGACGATGTCGGGATGAGGGCAAAGAGAAAGCGCCAAGACCGTCGTTTTGTAAGCGCGGCAAAGGGGGCTTGCGTATACCGCGTCGGGGGTGAAGCCGACCGAGGAAAGATATTTTGCCGTCGCAAGAGCCTGCTTTTCTCCCTTTTCGGTGATGGGCAGGTCCGTGTGCCCCAAAAAGTCGCGCCTTTGGTTGCCCACGCTCTCGCCGTGGCGTATCATATAGATCAATGTCTGCATTTTTGACTCCGTCCTCCTTTTTTCGGTTATATTGTAGCACACTCTCCGTCAAAAAGCAAGAAACCCCACGCAAAAATCAAATTGTTTACCGTTTTTCCATTTGTTTTGCGCCGTCTTTTGATATAATGAAAAAAACGAAAGGGGGAAAACGCAATGGATAACCGTGAAGCTTTAAGGGCGGCGCTGTGCGCGGCTTCTCTCTTTTACCGCACCGAGGGCAGAATGCTCCCTTGGCGGCGTGACCGCGAGCCGTACCATATTTTTCTCTCCGAGATTATGCTTCAGCAAACGCGCGCATCGGCGGTCATTCCCTACTATGAAAGATTTTTATCCGTCTATCCCACCGTCGAGGCGCTCGCGAACGCAGACGAAGGCACCCTCTTTAAGATGTGGGAAGGGCTGGGATATTATAGCCGCGCACGCAACCTAAAACGGGCGGCAAAGCAGGTCGTGGACGCCTACGGCGGCGTCTTCCCCAAGGAATACGACGCACTTTTGACGCTTGCGGGCGTTGGAAAATACACGGCGGGGGCGATTGCAAGCATCTCCTTCGGTGTCCCGAAGAGCGCCGTAGACGGCAACGCCGTCCGTATCTATGCGCGTCTTTTTGCGGACGGCACGAACGCCTCGGACGAGCATTTTAAAGCGCGCATTGCCGATGCGCTTGACGAGGTGTATCCCCAAGGGGACGACGCCTGCTATACAACGCAAGGAATGATGGAGATCGGGCAACGTTTTTGCCTGCCGAACGGGGCACCCAAATGCGATGCGTGTCCCTTACGCGACCTGTGCGCGGTAGGGCGCGGAGAAGCCGATTTTCACCTCTACCCCCACAAGGAAAAGAAAAAGGCGCGCCGCATCCTCGAAAAAACGGTGCTGCTCCTCACGGACGGCGAGGGCTTTTATATCCGCCGCCGTCCCGACGAAGGGCTCCTTGCGGGACTTTGGGAGTTTCCCGCTCTAGAGGGACACCTCACGAACGAGGAAGCGATCAAGGCGGCGTCATCGCTCGGCTTTTTGCCGCAGGGCGCCATTGAGGCGGTGGCGGGAAAGCACATCTTCACCCATCTTGAATGGCATATGCAGAGCTTTCTTGTTCCCGTCAAGAGAAGCTACGCGGACGGCTTCACCCTCGCATCTCCCGATGAATTAAGGGATGTTTACGCCATTCCCTCTGCCTTCCGCACCTTTTTGGACTATATAAAAAGCAACAAAGGATAATAAAAAAGGAAGCCGAGTAGGCTTCCTTTTTTGGTCTGCGCAAAATACGGCGCTTTATTGCGGGAGAAGCATATCGTTTTCCTTGATCCATCCGATCTTTCTGAGGACGGTCGCAAAGATGAGCGAAAGGACGGCAGGAAGAACAAAGCAGATGAGGGCAAGCCCGATCCAATCAAAGGCACCGACGGGGGCAGGATATTCACCGCCGAACCAGCCGAGAACGATGCCGATGGGACCGAGAAGTCCGCAGGTGCCCATACCCGAATTGATGGCGGCACCGTACATTTTAAGCTCGAATACGCAGGTCGCAAGAGGTCCCGTGATGGCGGACGCCAGCGTTGCGGGAATCCAAATGCGAGGGTTTTTGATGATGTTCGGCATTTGAAGCATACTCGTGCCGATGCCTTGGGAAACGAGTCCGCCAACGCCGTTTTCACGGAAGGAGATGACGGCAAAGCCCACCATCTGCGCGCAGCAGCCCGCAACGGCGGCACCGCCCGCAAGCGCAAGTCCCTCCCCGCCCGCGCTGACGATGGCGCCCGCACTGTTCAAAACGACGGCACCCGAAAGCTGAAGCGCGGCACAAATGGCGGCAGAGGAGATGGGCAGAGTGAGCGCAACGCCAATGACGACCGAAACGATGATACCCATAAGCAGGGGCATCAGCGTCATCGAGAAATCAATAAAATCGGTGATCTTTGATGTGACGAAGCCAATGGCGGGTGCTACGGGAATGGAAAGTCCGCATCCCGCAACGAGCGTAACGAAGGGGGTGACGAGAATGTCGACCTTGGTTTCCTTGGAAACGACCTTACCAAGCTCTACGGCAACGATGGCGATCAAAAGGACAGAAATGGGACCGCCCGCACCGCCAAGGGTGTTTGCCGCGTACCCAACGCCCGCCGCAGAAAAGAGAACGAGAGGCGGCGCCTTTAAGGCGTAGGCAATGGCGACTGCCATCGCAGGTCCGCTGACAGAGGTGCAATATCCGCCCACTGTCGCAAAAAACGCAAGCCCGGGGATCATACCCAAGGTCTTAAGGATGGTACCGATGAGTAGGGACGCAAAAAGACCTTGTGCCATCGCACCCATCGCGTCAATGCCATAACGCTTGGCGGAGATCACGATATCCTTGCGCGCCAAAAATTCCTTGCACTTGTTCATAATTTCGCCTTTCTTTTCTTTTCGGTTATTTATATTTTTCATATATTGTCAAACATTTTAGCACTTTTTTCTTGCTCTGTCAAGAGAAAATGCCCTTTTTTTACATTTTCATTTTCCCAAACAAAAAAGAACCCCAAAACGCAAACAAAGGTTTACGTTTCGGGGTGGTCCGCCCATAGAACGACGGTGGCGCGAAGCGTTCCGTCCGCCTCAATGGATACGGTATAGCCCTCGTCGGTCGCGCGGCTCTTTGCCGTCACCTGCTCGCCCGAGCAAATGGGCTTGACGTAGTTGATGTGGAACGCGCGCACGCCGTGCGCGTCGTATACCGCCTTGGGGATCGCCTCAAAGGCGTAATCAAGATACACGAGATTATGCACGTGCCCGTGGACGTCAAAGTCGCCGCGGCGCAAGGCGAGCGTTTTTTCTTCCACAAAGGCAGCGCCGTTGTAGCGCGGAATGCGGGGCGGCTCCTCGAAAACGGAGCGCGTGAGCGCGCCGTAGCGTGCAAAGACCGCCTCGTCCGCGCGAAGAAGCGTTCCCTCGGGAACGCGCACCCTCGCCCATTTCGAAGTGGAGCGTGCGATCAAGTTTCCCTCTTCGTCACGCATCCGAAATTCTCGGTGAAGCCCCACGGAATGCTCGCTTTTGCGGCAAAAGGTTTCCACCCTCACACGAAGTCCAAGCGGCGTACGGGTATAGATCTCAACGTACCAATCGGTGAGATACCACGCTTCCCCGCGCGAAAGGCACTCGGCGACCGAATCCCCCACCGCCGCGGCGTGACGGGTTGCCGCGTTTTCAAAAATTTTCAAGATGCCCGCAGGAGAGAGGCGCAGATCCGTGCCGTACTCCTCAAGCATCGGGGTTACCGTCATACGATAGACCATAAAAGTCCTTTCCGAAAGGGCTCGCTCAGATAGAAAGCGCGGTTCCTTCCCAAAGAAGATAGAGAGCGCCCGTTTTCACCGAAACGCTCGCTTCGCCGCCTAGGGACGCATTGGATACGCCAAGCGGAAAATCGTTCGTCAAAGTCGCGTTTTCAAGCGGATATTTGAGCCCCGTGAGTGAAACGCCCTCGGCGCGCTCGCTGAGCGCAAAGACCGAAACCGTGCCCGTAGGGGCAAAGGAAAAGCACTCGTTCATCAAAACGGTGCCGACCGTTCCCTCTCCCACGAGGAAAACCCGATACCCCTGCTTTTTCGCGCCGAGCGCCGTTTGGATCACGCCGACGGTGTGATCAAGTCTTCCCCCGACACAGCCGTAAAGCGCAAAGGTGCGATAGCCGCGGCGCGCCCCCTCTCGGATAGCAAGGGCGGTATCGGTATCGTCCTTTTCAACGGGGTGCTTCACAAAGGGGATATCCTTTGGCGCTTCCGAGGAATCGAAATCGCCCACAACGAGATGCGGACGGATGCCCATACGGGAAAGTGCCTTTTGTCCGCCGTCTGCGGCGATGACAAGGTCTTCGTCCTTTGGCGAGAATACATCCGCGTGCGGGGCAGAGCCCACGATATAGCAAACGCCCATCAGATGACACCCTCTTCCCTTTTGAGAAGTCTTAGAAGCGCAGATAACTTATCGTACGCGCGCGAGGCAAATGCGAAATAATCAAGCTCCGCGTATTGAGGGAGCGATGCGTCGGGCGAGATGGCTAGCGTGCCGCGGAAATGCAAGGGCGCCAAGGATTTCGCAAAGGGGCGAAAATCGGTGTCACCATCCGTCGGAAGATAGCCGAATACGCCCTTTGCGGCGTCATCCAGCGAAAGGCGCAAAAGATGCTCTGCCGCGTAAAGGGGGAGCGACGAGGTGCCAAAATAACGGAAGGCGCGTGCAGGCGAAAAAGAAACGCCGTGATACCCGTCGCAGCAGGTGCGAACGACCGCCTCAAAGTGGGGCGCGGACGCGCCGTTTTCGATCAAAAGACGAACGCCCTTTTCCTTTGCACACGCGGCGATCGTACGAAAGCGCGCAAGCGCCTTTTGACTGACGGGCGGAAGCGCGTGCCCCGCGGTAGGGGTCAAAACGACGCGTTCAATGGCAAGGCGGGAAGCAAAGGAAAAATAAGAGTTATAAAGTGCAAGGAGCATCTCCCAAGTCGCCTCGTTCGTTTCGGGGGTGTCACTGGGAAGGACGTCCTCGGCGTTTTCCTTATAGGTGTCGGGCTCCCAAAAAAGATCCACGCTCTCGGTGGGCAGATGCAACGCCTCAATGGTGAGCCCTGCCGCCCTTGCCGACGCGATCGCCTCAGGGCGAATAGCTCCGCCTTCCAGCGAAAACGCCGTTTCGGAAAAGCCCGATGACACGGTATAGGCAAAGCGGCGCGAGGGGTCTTGCCCCTCTTTTGCGCCCGTATATGCAATGCTAAAACGTTTCTTCATAAAAAAAGCTCTCTATCCTCTCAAAGCAAAGGAATATCCTGTTTTTTTCATTATATCAAATCCGCGTCAAAAAAGCAAGAGTTTTCCCATTTCCCGCCTTTGCTTCGTTTTTTCGATATTTTTCGAAGCAAAACCTTGATTTTGCTTCTTTGCTGTGCTATAATATTTAAGTTAAAAATTCGTCAAAAAAGAGGTGTGTATTTTGATTCGTAACGATTTAAGAAACATCGCTATCATCGCGCACGTTGACCACGGCAAGACCACGCTTGTGGACGAGATGCTCCGTCAGGGCGGCATCTACCGTGAAAACCAAGCCGCCGAGGACCGCGTAATGGACTCGGGCGACCTTGAAAAGGAGCGCGGCATTACCATTCTTGCCAAGAACACCGCCATTCACTATAAGGACGTCAAGATCAACGTCATCGATACCCCCGGACACGCCGATTTCGGCGGCGAGGTGGAGCGCATCTTGAAGATGGTCAACGGCGTTATTTTGCTCGATGCCGCGGCAGAGGGACCGGTGCCCCAACCGCGCTTCGTTTTGGAGCGTGCGCTTGCCCTCGGTCACCGCGTGATCGTCGTCGTCAACAAGATCGACAAGCCCGACGCCCGTATTTACGAGGTCATCGATGAGGTTCTTGAGCTTCTCATCGACCTTGACGCAACGGACGAGCAGCTTGATTCTCCGATGCTCTTCTGCTCGGGCAGAGCCGGCACGGCGTCCGTTTCTCCCGACGAGGCGGGCAAGGATCTTATCCCCCTGCTCGACACCATTCTCGACTATATCCCCGCACCCGAGGGAGAGGACGAGGAGCCGCTTCAAATGCTCATTTCCTCGATCGACTACAACGAGTATGTGGGACGCATCGGCATCGGACGCATTGAGCGAGGCGTGCTTAAGCAGAACAGCGACATCGCCATTTGCAACTATCACCATCCCGACGAGGCGCCCCGCCGCGCCCGCGTGGTTTCCATTTATCAGTTTGACGGTCTTACCCGCGTGCCCGTGACCGAGGCGAAAATGGGTGACATCGTCTGCTTCTCGGGGGCGGAAGACATCACCATCGGCGACACCGTGTGCGCGCCGCTTGCGGTCGAGCCGCTTGAGTTCGTCAAGGTGTCCGAGCCTACCCTTGAGATGACCTTCTCGGTCAACGATTCCCCCTTTGCGGGCACCGAGGGCAAATACGTCACCTCGCGCCACCTGCGCGCCCGTCTGTACAAGGAGCTTCTGCGCGACGTATCGCTCCGCGTGTCGGATGGCGAGACGACCGACTCCTTTAAGGTGGCAGGCAGAGGTGAGATGCACCTCTCCATTCTCGTTGAGAATATGCGCCGCGAGGGCTATGAGCTTTCCTGCTCTACGCCCCGCGTGCTGTTCAAGACCATCGACGGTGTGAAGCACGAGCCGATGGAGCGCGTTGAGATCGACGTGCCCGAGGAATATATGGGCACGGTAATGGAAAAGCTCGGCTCGCGCAAGGGTGAGCTTCTCGATATGCAGCTGCGCGGCACGCGCCAAAGACTGACCTATATCATCCCTTCCCGTTGTCTTTTCGGCTATCGCTCCGAATTTATGACCGCAACGCGCGGCGAGGGCATTATGAACACCGTTTTTGACGGATACCAGCCCTTTAAGGGCGAGATCGCCGTACGCTTTACGGGCTCTCTTGTGGCAAGTGAGCAGGGTAAGGCGACCTCCTACGGCCTTTACTACTCGCAAGACAGAGGCCCTCTCTTCATCGGCGCGGCGACCCCCGTTTACGAGGGTATGATCGTGGGCGAAAACCCCAAGCCCGGCGATATTGAGGTCAACGTCTGCAAGGAAAAGCACCTGACCGCCATTCGCTCCAAGGGTGCGGACGAGGCACTCACGCTCATCACGCCCATTCAAATGTCCCTTGAGGAAGCGATCGAGTTTATCGCAGAGGACGAGCTGATCGAGGTCACGCCCAAGAGCATCCGCTTGCGCAAGCAGATCCTCGACACCCCCACGCGCAAAAAGGCGCAGGCGGCAAAGAGAGCCGCGCTCAAAAACCAATAAAAGAGGTACGCTATGCCCAATCCCTCTCCGCGCCCCGTTCCGTGGCGGCTCGTTTTTACCGTTCTTTGCAACACCGTTTTGTTCTTCGGTGTTTACGCATACTTCGTGATGGCGCGCGGCGTCAACTGGCTCTTTTGGGTCTACGTCGGCGCGCTTCTCGCGGCGGCGCTCGGCTATATTCTGTATAACCGCGCCTTTTCGGATGCAGACTGCACCTTCTATTCCCTGCCCGCCGATTGGTCGGACGAAAAAAAGAACGCCTTTCTCGCGGCACGCGACGCGCGCAAGAAAAAGTCGAGATGGCTCCTCGTTTTCATCTTCCCGCTTTCCATCACCTTGATGTTTGACATCATCTATCTATTCTTCGGTGACGCGCTCGTGTCGCTCGCAAAATCGCTCGGCAAGGGGCTCGGCATATGGTAAAATGCACCTTTATCACCCTCGGTGCCTTGAAGGAAGACTACCTTTCCCAAGCCGTCGCCGAGTATAAAAAAAGAATTTCGGCATTCGCCGAGGTTTCGGAGATCAATCTAAAGGACGAAAAGCTCGTGACCGAATCTGCGAGTGAAGTAGCCGAGGCACTTGAAAAGGAAGCCGACCGCATTCTTTCAAAGATTCCCGAAGGGGCGTATACGCTCGCGCTTTGCGTTGAGGGCAAAGAGCTCTCGTCCGAGGACTTCGCCGCACTCATTGAGGGAGTGCGTGACACCACGGGCAAGCTCTGCTTTATCATCGGCTCGTCCTACGGGCTCTCCCCACGCGTCAAGCAAAGGGCGGACGCGCGCATCTCCTTTTCCAAGATGACCTTTCCCCACGGACTGATGCGTGCCGTCCTTGCGGAGCAGGTTTACCGCGCCTTTACCATCCTCGCGGGCAAAAAATATCACAAGTAAACAAATATTTACAAAAAAGGCTGTTGCATTGCAACTCCCTTTTTCTTTTTGCGTTTTTTCTTGTGTCAAATTTTGAGCGAAAATTTCTTGTAGCGAGGCGTAAGGGGCGGAGAGAGCGTGACGGCGTATTCTCATACGCCGAACCGACCGACTGCCCCGACAACGATGCTACGGGGAATTTTCGCCAAAATTTTATTCGGTGCGGAGAGCCACTACAGGATCCTTCTTCGCCGCAATCGATGCGGGGAACAGCCCCGCGATGAGCGTCAAGACCATACTGATGCCAATGAGAATGAGCGCGGCGGGAAGCGAAAGCACTGCCTTCAGTGCCGCAAGCTCGGTGAGGGCAAAGAGAATCACGTTAATAATGACGATCAAAACGAGCGACACGAGAATACCAAGCGCACCTGCCGAGAAGCCGATGACCAGCGTTTCCGCGTTGAACACACGGGAAATATCTCGCTTGGATGCACCGAGGGCACGCAGAATACCGATCTCCTTGGTTCTCTCGAGCACCGAGATATAGGTGATGACACCGATCATAATGGACGAAACGACGAGCGAAATGGCGACGAACGCCACAAGCACGTAGGAGATGGCGTTGACGATGGTCGTTACCGACTCCAGCATAAGCGCAATGGTGTCGGTGTAGGTGAGCTTGCTCTCATTTTTGCTGAAATCGTCGAGAATCGTGTTGATCGCATCCTTGGAATCAAAGTCCTTGGGATAAATGCTGATAGAGGACGGATTTTCGGGATCGACGACGCCGAGGGTGAGATAGTTTTTCTCAAGCGTCGATTGCGATGCCATATATTCGTTGGCGATACGCACGATGGCTTCCTTGTCGTCGATGGAAACGCCAAGCATCGAGAGCATTCCCGAGAACTGCGGGTTGGCTTCGATCCTTGCGCGAATTGCGTCGTAATCCGCGAGGGTAAACTTTACGAAGGGATTGCCCGAAAAGACGTCGACACCCTCGTTCGCCTTTTGTGCCTTAACGACCTCGCTCGCTTCCACGCGGGCAATGAGGTCCTCGATCATCTCGCTCTGGTAGCCGATGCCACCGACAACGGTGCCCGCAACGGCGTTTTCAGAGGGCTTTAAGATGCCCGTGATGCGGACGGTGGGTGCTTCCTTTAAGAGTGCGTCCAGCTCCGCCTCGGTCCTCTCCACCGCCTTGCCGCCGACGAGCTTATAGTGGTCGGCGTCGGTGAGGACGCGGAAGGTTCTTCCAAGCAGGTCCTCATAGGTGTAGGACGTAGGCTTGAGCTTTTGGGGCTCGGGGTTGTTTTCGGGATCGGCGTTGTGCGCCTCGAGCTTTTCTACGTAATCCTTAAGCGCATCAAAGTCGAGGAAGCCTATCATATACAGAACGTAGTCGGAGATCTCGTTCTGCTCGTTGACATACAAGACAACATCGTATGCCTCGGTCGGGAAATCTCCCGCCAAAAGGTCGTATTGCTCCTTGATGAATTCGTCCGTGCCGATCATTTCCTGCCACACCGAGGTGCTTGAGGTCATCGAGCCCATCAGACTGTCCATCGTGCCAGAGGAGCTGGCGCCGGGGACGGGGAGTCCAAGCTCTCCCATCAATTCGTAGTAATCCTTAAGGTTCTTGCGGAAGGACACCTTGCCGTCCTTGTCGGTCACGGCAGTATAGCTGTTGATGCCCGTCATATAGGAATACTTGATGTCGTTGACATAATCGAGGACGTTCGTTTTGCCACTTTCAAGGTGTGCCTTCAGCGCGGCGAGGTCGTTGTACGCGATGCCTGCGTTCATTCCGCTGATCATACCCGATACAACGTCGTGGGAATAAATATATCCGTCCTCTTTGTTTTTGTTGGGCGTGCCGCTTTCCATCATATCGCCAAGCATCGCGCCCATATCAAAGGTGGTACCTTGGATGGTAAGCGGATAGCTCGACATCGTGCCGCGCTCTAGGCTGTCGATGAGTGCTTGCACACCCGTAGAAACGGAAAGAATGAGCGCAATACCGATGATGCCGATGCTTCCCGCAAAGCTGATCATCAGGGTGCGTGCCTTTTTGGTCATCAGGTTGCGGAAGGAGAGAGAAAGGGCGGTAAGGAAGGACATCGCGCTATGCTTTTTCTTGCCCTTGCTCTTTTTAGGGGCGACGGGAGCGCTACTCTCGGGAAGCGTGGCTTCCTCGCTCTCGCTATAAGGGTTGGTATCGTCCGTCACCTCGCCGTCCTTGAGGCGAATGATGCGCGTAGAATAGAGGTCCGCAAGCTCGGGGTTGTGGGTGACCATAATGACAAGACGCTCGCGAGAGATCTCCTTTAAAATCTCCATTACCTGCGTGCTTGTGACCGAGTCGAGTGCGCCCGTAGGCTCGTCGGCGAGCAGGATCTCGGGATCGTTGACGAGCGAGCGCGCGATGGCTACTCTTTGCATCTGTCCGCCCGAAAGCTGACGCGGGAGCTTGTTGATCTGATCGGCAAGACCGACCTTGGTGAGCGCCTCAACGGCGCGGGCACGGCGCTCGGCAGGCGAGATCCCCGCAAGCGTCAGGGAAAGCTCAACGTTAGACAAGACCGTTTGATGGGGAATGAGGTTGTAGCTTTGGAACACAAAGCCGATCCTATGGTTGCGGTAGGTGTCCCAATCGCGGTCGGTGTATTCCCGCGTGGAGATGCCCTCAATGTGAAGGTCACCACCCGTATAATGGTCAAGACCGCCGATGATGTTTAAAAGCGTCGTTTTTCCACAGCCCGAGGGACCGAGAATGGAAACGAACTCACTCTTACGGAATTGCAGAGTGACGCCGCGAAGCGCGTGGACCGCGCCGTCGGGCGAGGGATAATCCTTTTGAATGTTGATGAGCTTTAGCATAGCTTCCCCTTTTTTGATTTGTTCCGAATGATTATACGGCACCTAGGTGCATATCGAATGGCTCTTGTGTGAATTTTTCGTGGTTAATACTCTTTTTTTGCGCGCACGATCTGCTTAATGTAACGAAAGGTTTCCTTTTCTCCCTTTTCCGACAGCATACGAAGCAAACGCTCTAAGAGATCCGAGGTTTCGGGATGAATGCTTCTTCTATCCTTTCCGCGCATAAAGTAGTCAAGCGGATGCGCGTCGGTGTACTTTTCGCCAAGATAGATCTTACTTGCCGCCACGCGGTCGCAAAACATCTCGACAACGAAGCGAAGCGGCATCTTGACGGGCTCGTAGCGCTTGGTTTGGGGATTGATATCCACCCAATATTCAAAATGGTGGCGATTTCTTCCCTTGTGGTGCATCCACGCAAGAGAATGCCCCTTATCCTCGCGCTCTCCCTCGTTGGGACTGCGCGTGCCGATGTAGTATTTTGCCCCTGCCAAAAACTCGGTGGGCGTGTACTTGGAGAGATCGTGAAAAAGCCCTTGCCAGCCAATGCCCGCGCGGTGGCAGTGCGCGATCACACGGTGACGGTGGCGGGTGATGGTTATAAAGTGACGGATGGGGTGTGCCATTTTTATTTCTTCCTTATATGTCTTTGCATTAAATGCTCGTGCTTTAGGCGCGAAAGCTCGTATAGCTTTTCTCGGTGGTTGGGATAGAGGGCGTCCAAGCGCTCGTAGAAATCCTTGCCGTGCCCCGAAATGTAGAAATGCACGTACTCGTGCGCGACGACGCCGTCAATGGCGTCGAGAGGCATTTCCGCAAGGGTTGCTGAAAAGGTGAGGCGGCGGTAGCGCGCGTTGCAGGTCGCCCAATAGGTCTTCATCGGCTTGACGCAGATGTTTTCCGCACAGCCTGCATAAAAGGGGAATTTCTTTTCAAACGCAAGACAGCGCTCGGTGACGAGAGGATGAAACGCCATCGCGGACGCGCGCAAAAAGGCGTCCGTCACGTCCATATCGTCAGACGGACGGAAAAGGGTTGCCACGCCGTCACAAAAGGAAATGGAAAGGGCACCAAAGGCGAGGCGCAAGCGATACGCTTGTCCCAAGAAAAAGACGGTATCCCCCTCGGCAAGCGGGGCGTTTTCGCGCTCTTCCTTGATTTTTTTCTGTGCCGCACGGATGCGCTCGGCATTGGCGGCAACGAAATCGCAAATTCTTTTCGACGGGGTTTTCGGGGGTGCGGACACGTAAACGCTTCCGTCACGGCGCACGCGCAGATTGATGTTTTTTACCTTTTTTTTTTCAAAAAAGTAGGAGAGCCGTTCTCCCCCTCTTAAAATGTATCTGCTTTGTACCATTTGTCGTCGCCCCTTTTTTCACTTGCACTCTATTATACCGCCTTTTTCTCTTTTTTTCAATAGAAAACTGTCGTTTTTATAAAATTTCCTCGCTTTTTGTATTGACAAAGTGAAAAGGGTGTGCTATAATGCAAAGGTATTGAAAAAGTCAACCTCGTTGATGCGATCGGAAGGGCGTGCGGTATCCGACCGAGAGCGTAGAGGTCTTTGGAGAATCCCGCGATGAACGGGTGCCGAAGGTGCAAGGCGAAAGCCGAATCTCTCAGGCAAAAGGACAAAGGACACTTTTTTATCCACTTTGTACCTTTTTCTTTAAAGCCATCGATTTTTTTCGATGGCTTTTGTTTTGGAATACGCAAATTCAACACAGGCGTCATCCCTCTTTTTCAAAACGGAAAGGAAAAAACTATGGAAGCATTTCTCTTAAAGATCGTAGCCACCGCAAACAGCTACATCTCAAACTACATCCTCGTCATTCTGCTCGTGGGTGTGGGTATCTTTTACACCGTAAAAACGCGCTTCGTGCAGGTGCGCTACTTTGGCGAAGGCTGGCGCCGTCTTTTCGGCAAGAGCAAAAAGGACGGAACGGGTATTTCCACCTTCCAAGCACTCACCACTGCAATTGCCGCACAGGTCGGTACGGGTAACATCGTCGGCGCCTGCGGTGCCATTCTTCTTGGCGGTCCCGGTGCCATCTTCTGGATGTGGATCATCGCCTTCCTCGGTATGGCAACCATCTACGCTGAGGCGACCCTCGCACAGCAAACGCGTGAGGTCGATGCCAACGGCAACATCCACGGCGGTCCCGTGTATTACATTAAGCGCGCCTTCCGCGGCAAGCTTGGCAAGTTCCTTGCGGGCTTCTTTGCCGTTGCCGCCATCATCGCGCTCGGCTTTATCGGCTCGATGGTGCAGTCCAACTCCATCGCAGAATCCATCTCCAGCATTACGGGTGCGCCCGAGTACGGTTGGATTGTTGGCGTCGTTATGGTGCTTCTTGCCGGCTTTATCTTTATCGGCGGCATCAAGAGAATTGCGGCTGTGACCGAGAAGATGGTTCCCTTTATGGCGATCCTCTATCTCGTTGGCGGCCTGTTCGTCATCGGCGTGAACATCACGAATCTTCCCGCAGCGTTCGGTCTGATCTTCAAGTACGCCTTTATGCCCCAAGCCATCATCGGCGGCGGCATCGGCTACGCACTGAAGGAAGCCATCAGCCAGGGTGCTAAGAGAGGTCTGTTCTCCAACGAAGCAGGTATGGGTTCTACGCCCCACGCACACGCAATGGCTGACGTTGAGAAGCCCCACGATCAGGGTGTCGTCGCAATGGTCGGTGTGTTCATCGACACCTTCGTCGTGCTCACGATGACCGCACTCGTCGTTATCATTTCTCTCTACTGCGGAAACGGCATTCTCGCCGACGGTCACCAGGCGAGCGACATTATGCACGGTCTTTCCATTGCTAAGACGAATATGGTACAGCTTGCCTTTGGCGAAGCCTTTGCCGTCCTCTTTGGAGAAGCAGTGGGCTACACCATCGGTAACGTTTTTGTTGCCGTTTGCCTCTTCTTCTTTGCCTTCTCCACCATCGTGGGCTGGAACTTCTTCGGCAAGGTGAACGTAGAATATCTCTTCGGCAAGATCGGCGTGAAGGTCTATTCCGTGATCGCGCTCGTCTTCATCTTCCTTGGCACACTCACCTCGAACGATCTCGTTTGGGAGTTAACGGACTTCGTCAACTACTTGATGGTACTTCCCAACGCCCTCGCGCTCCTCGCGCTTTCGGGTATGGTGGTATCTGCCGTTAAGACGGAAAAGAAGAACAACCCTCTTAAATAAGGGCGTGATGCCACTGGGCGTCAGCGCAAAAAAAAGGAGTGCTTTGAAAAGCACTCCTTTTTCTTATTTCTTGAAGATCTTTTTTAAGAACCCCGTTTTCTTTTCGTTGTTCTTTTCTCCGCAGGATGCGGCAAACTCGCGAAGCTCCGTCTTTTGCTTTTCGCTCAAGTTCTTGGGAACCTCGACCGTCACGGTGATGATGAGGTCGCCTCTGCGCTTTGTGTTGACGTTGGGCATACCCTTGCCTCTGAGCGTGAAGGCCGTGCCGTATTGCGTGCCCTCGGGAATTGTGTATTTTTGCTTACCCTCGAGGGTGGGAATGTCGATCTCGGCGCCGAGTGCCGCTTCCGCAAAGGTGATGGGCACCTCGCAGAAGATATGATCTCCCTCGCGCTCAAAGAATGCGTGACGGCGCACCGTGACCTCGACCACGAGGTCGCCGTTTTGACCGCCGTTTCTGCCTGCATCTCCCTTGCCGCGAAGCACGATGCGGTTGCCCGAATCCACACCCGCAGGAATGGAAACGGAGAGCTTCTTTTCGACGCGCACGTAGCCCTTGCCACTGCAGTTATCGCAGGGCGTCTTGACCGTTTTGCCGCGACCGCGACAGGTGGGGCAGGTGGTCGTCGACTGCATCATACCGAATGGCGTTCTTTGGTTCACCGTCACCTGACCCGAGCCGCGGCACTGCGTACAGGTTTCCGCCTCGGTTCCCTTTGCGGCGCCCGAGCCGTGACAGTCGGGGCATTCCTCAATCACGCGATAGGTAATGTCACGCTTAACGCCCTCAAACGCTTCCTCAAAGGAGAGCGTCACGCGGGTGTAGATGTCGTCGCCGTCCACGGCGCGCGAGCGTCTTGCGCCACCACCGCC
>JAZSBJ010000012.1:0-12144 GCA_045602305.1 Eubacteriales bacterium
CGATGAGATCGCCGCGAACGCCGACTTCTTCTGCTTCGGTACCAATGACCTGACCCAGATGACCTACGGCTTCTCCCGTGACGACGCCGGCAAGTTCCTGGAGGCATACTACAACGCTAAGATCTTCGAGAACGATCCCTTCGCGAAGCTCGACACCACCGGTGTTGGCAAGCTGATGAATATGGCAGTGACCCTCGGCAGTCCCGTAAATCCCGACCTCCACGTCGGTATCTGCGGCGAGCACGGCGGTGACCCGACTTCCGTCGAGTTCTGCCACACCCTCGGCCTTGACTACGTTTCCTGCTCGCCCTTCCGCGTGCCGATCGCACGCCTTGCGGCAGCTCAGGCAGCGCTCAAGGACTAATTCGTACGCAATAAAAAAACGCGATCCCGTAAGGGGTCGCGTTTTTCTCTATACATTTGTGAGAAAAATATTTGCACCCCCTTGCATTTTTCTTTTGAATACCCCTTGCATTTTTCTTTTGAATATGATAAAGTGAAACTGTAGCAAGATCCCATAACGAAAATAAAAAACGGAGTATACGGATATGGAAAACAAGCTTCCCCTTTCCGAGGGCACTTTTGTCTTTGGCGCGAACTATTGGGCATCGCACGCGGGTACGAATATGTGGCACGAGTGGGACGAGAGCGTGGTTGAGGCGGATTTTGTCCGCTTTAAGGAGAACGGACTGCGCCTTTTGCGCGTGTTTCCCCTTTGGTCGGATTTTCAACCCATCAAGGCGCTCTTTGGCGGCGCCTGCACCGAGCGCGAGGTGCGTTACGAGAGCGAAGAGGTGTTCCCGAACACCCCCGAGGGCAAGGCAGGGCTTGACCCTGTGATGATCGAGCGCTTCGGTGCTTTGTGCAAGCTTGCTGAGAAGCACGGCATCTCCCTCATCGTGGGTCTGATCACGGGATGGATGAGCGGCCGTCTTTACGTGCCGCGCCTTTTAGAGCGTACCAACGTCATCACAAGCCCCACCGCCATCAAGTGGGAGGTTCGCTTTATTCAATATATGGTGCGCCGCTTTAAGGGTGAAAAGGCCATCATCGCTTGGGAGCTTGGCAACGAGTGCAACTGTATGAACCGCGCCTCGCGCGACGAGGCGTATATGTGGTCCAAGACCCTAACGATGGCGGTCAAGGAGATCGACCCCGACCGTCCGATGCTATCGGGTATGCACGGCATCTTCCCCGGCAACGCCTTTGACGTGCGCGATCAGGGCGAGATCACCGATATGCTCACCACCCACCCCTACCCCCTCTTTACCCCCAACTGTAACACCGACTCGATGATCACGATGAAGAGTGCTTTGCACGCGGCGGGCGAATCCTTAATGTATCAAGGCATCGGCGGCAAGCCCTGCTTTATAGAGGAAGCGGGCAATCTCGGCCCGATGATGGTCAACCTTGAAAACACCGCACGTTATACCACGGCGTCCGCAATGACGGCGTGGGCGCACAACCTGCGCGCATACGTTTGGTGGTGTATGAACGAGCAGTCCCACCTCACCCACGCACCCTACGACTGGAACGGCGTGGAGCGTGAGCTTGGTCTTTTCGACGCCAATTTTGCACCCAAGCCCGTAGCAAAGGCGATGGCGAAAATGCAAAAGTATATGGACGAGTTCCCCGTACCCGTGGGCGAGCCCATTACCGACGCGGTCTGCATTCTCACCAAGATGCAAGAGTCTTGGACGGTGGCGTACGGCACCTTCCTGCTTGCAAAGCAGGCGGGGCTTGATGTGAAGTTCTGCTACATTACCGAGGAGATCCCCGAGGCGAACGTGTATTTTCTCCCCTCTCTGACCTCCGACCGCCCGTACCACAGCCACGAGATCGCACCCGTTATTGAGCGCGTGAAGCAGGGCGCGACCTTATATATGTCTTGGCAGGATGCGCTCCTCTCTCCCTTTGAGGAATATACGGGCGTGCGCTCCGAATACCTCGTCAGCGTGCCTCGCGCGGATGCGGTCGTAATGGACGGCGAGCGTGTGACACTTTCGGGTCCCACCACGATGAAGCTGGAGATGGCGGGCGCCGAGGTGCTTCTCTCAACCGAGAACGGAGAGCCCGCGCTTGTCAAGCACAAGCTCGGCAAGGGCACCGTTTACTACCTCAATTACCCCATTGAGAAGACGGCGGGCGCCTCTTCGGGCATCAGCGAAACGGCAACCTACAAGATCTATGAAAAGCTTGATGTTCGTAATCCTCTGCGTATCGCCGCCAAGACGGATTCGCACACGGGGCTTACCGAGCATATGCTTGACGACGGCCGCCGCCTGCTCGTTCTCATCAACTATGAGGCAAAGGAGAAGGAACTTACGGTTTCCCTCGCGGACGGCTACAAAGTGGACGCGTTCTTACCGCTTGAGGATTCCGCGCTTGTTTCCGAGAAGGGCGGCGTGCTGACGATTAAAATGGCACGTAATAGCGCAGCCTCTATTATTGTAAAGAAGGCGTGACGTCTTTTGGCATAAACGCAAACAAAAAATGCTTTTATAAGATTAGGGCGAGGGTTTATCTCTCGTCCTTTTCTTTTGTGTATATATTTTTAAGGTGGAAAACCTACGGTTTTCTCCATTTTATTTGAATTTTTGTTTGCTTTTTCCGTTTTTCACTTCCTGAAACATAGTCAAAACGCGCGCAAATCACAGATTTGCTTCGTTTTTCCCTGTTTCAGTTACCTCCTTGAAAAAACAGTTATCAACTGTTTTTTCTTCGAGGACCCTCCGACGTATATATATACGCCTCACGCTTGAGAACGAAAAATTCTGCTCAAAATCCGCCTACGCCTTCGCAAAAAAACAAAGCTGCAGCTTGAAACAGCAAAAAGAAAACCGACGCAGATTTTTGCGTCGGTTTTTTAGCGCTTTGGTTTGGCTATTTGATGAATTCGCCCGTTGTGCCAACGGTGAGCATCAGGTTGACGGGGCATCCGTTGAGCGAAGCGCCGAGTCCTGCGCGGACGGTGCACTCGCCCTTGGGTACGGTGATACTACCCGAGAAGCCGATGGGCTTTTTGTTCGCGAAGCGGTCGAGGACGAATGCTTCCTTGCCGTCCCACTCGATAAGGTCGCTTGACATAAGCTCGCAATCAAAGGTGACGGTTTCGTCGCCCACGGTGACCGAGGGGCTCTTTATGACGTTGTACACCTGGCGGCAGGCGTTGACCGAGGACATATACACGCCCTCCGTGTCGCCCGCTGTGACAAGCTCGACCGAGGTGATGCGGTCCATATTAAGTCCCGAGCGATAGATCTTGTACATACGCCAGCCCTTTTCAAACGGAAGCTCCTCGCGCTCGCCGTTGTCGGCTTCAAGAAGCACGAAGTCGCGCCAGCCCTCAAAGTCGGTGTCGATGACGTAGAGCCCGTAGCCAAACTCACTTTGCGATGCGCCGCGTAGGATAAGACCCACCGTGCCCTTTTTGCCGTTGCCCTTGACGCGAACGGTCATCGCGAGGTTTTTAGAGATATCCGTTTCGCCCGCGAGCTTCACTTCGCCCACCTGCGCTTGGGCTTCCTTGCCCTCGTCTAACGTCAAAAGCGGCATAGGATCGGCGCCGAGGGTGGACATACAAGCCTCGATGCGAAGGAAGGGCGTTTGCGCTTGGAAGGGATTATGGAATACGGCTTCCGCGCGCGCCTTGTCCTCAATGTCGTAGAGGCGGCGGATCTCGTAATTCTTTTCGACAAAGGCGTAGCTTCCGTCGCCCGTGTCGCGAATGGCAAGCTCGTGGGGGTTCTTTCTTGCCTTTTCGAGGATCTCCTCGCTAAAATACTTTTCGCGGCGGAGCTTATCGTAGAACTGATAGAGCTTCACGTTGCGGCGTGCGCCCTCGTTGCGAAGCGACATTTCGCTGTACGCGTTCGAGTAGTTGTACATCACGGACATTGCGCCCATATAGTCGATGGCATCCGTGTGGAAGTACTTGGTGTGCTGGTTGCCGGGGTATTTGTCCGTCGTGGGGTAGAAGTTCATCCAACCGAGCATACAGTTATAGAAATGGCGCGTCGACTCCACGTTATGCTCGTGGTGGATGCGGATGAAGTGCTTGAGCCCACGGAAGGGAATATCCCACGCGCCCATACGGCTTCTCGCCGCCCAAATGGATGCGGGCATATCCGAAAACTCAATGATGGGCTCGATTTTGCAGTGCTTTAAGATCTCGTGTGTAAATTTGGCGATGTAGTAGGGACGCTCCTCTTGCTTGCAGTGGCGGTAGGTGCCGTCGATGGCGTCAATGTACAGCATCGTGTAGCCGCCCTTGTTGTATGCTTCGGCGGTGTCTTTAGCGATCTTGAAAAAGAGCTCGCTTCCGTGCTTGGGCACGAGAAAGTTGAAAAGACCGTCGAGATGGTAGATGCGCTCCCCCTTCTTGTGGGCGACCGCTTTTGTGCCCGAGTAGCCGCGTGTGCAGGACGCAAAGCCCTGGGGGTCGTTCTTGTAGCGGATGATCTCCTCACCAATGAGAATATAGGGCATATTGGTGGTGAAGAAGCCGTAATAGTCCGAAAGCTCGGCGGTGGACTCGACCGTGGGGACAAAGTCAGCATCGGCGGGAATGTCCTCGGCAAGGGTGAACTCCTCACGCGTCGAGAGCTGCTTTTGCCACTTGGGATCGGAAAGCAGACGGACGGACTTGGGGTTGATGTACTGCGCGTAGGTGTGGAGCGACGTGCCGATGCCGAGCTTTGCAAGGCGGTCGGTCACCTGCGCTTTAAAGTCCGCGTCGTCCTTATAGGTCACGTAGGTGAAGTCGCCCTGCACGAAGGTCGACACGTCGTTGTGCAGAATGTCGAGGTGGTCGATGTCCAGGAACTTGTATTCGGGGATCTTTTTGTCGAGCGTTTCCTTGCGGCAGTCCCAAGTCATCGTATAGTTGCCGAGCGTTTCGGAATAGTCGAAGGAAAAGGGTCCTGCCTTCTTTAAGACGATGCCCTTTTCGGGATCGATCCCCTCGCATACGTGCTTGAGCGTTTCGCGCAGAAGATGGGCGGGCACGACGCAAAGCCCGTAGCGTGCGCCGCGTGCCCCCTCAAGATGCTCGTAAACGAACGCCGTCGTTTCCTTGGCGTAGCCGTCGGGAAAGTGGTGGGGGTCGACCGATACCGTCATAGCGACACCTGCGGCGCGGGGCGCGGACAGGTCATCAAGATCGTATTCGTATTTTGCGTGTGCCAAACGGATGCGGTACGCGCCTGCGGGAAGCGGCGATAGCACCTCAAACACGAAGTGGTCGTCCTTTGTATCGACGGCAATTTGAACCTCACCCAAGGCGGTTTTAAGCGTGAGCACGCCCTCCGAGAGGGAGAGCGCTTCGTTTTGAATGGGGCGGAACGCCTCGTCCTCAAGGACGAAAAAGGCGGTCGCTTCTCCCCCGATGCCCACCCCGCTTGCCGTTTGGACGGACAAAACGGTTGCGTCCTTTTTGGATAGGGTGAATGAGGCGAAGGCGTTTTCAAGGATAATGGAATCCTTAAGATCTCTCGTTGCCATAATAAACTCCGATTTTGTTTGATTTTTGGGCGTAGTTGCCCTGCTTTTAGCGTACCACACATCCCCCGAAAAGTCAATCCGTTTTTTTGGAAAAATCTACGGTTTCTTTAGAAACAAGAGAAAAAGCCCCCGACAAGCGTCGGGGGCGTATGCTTTATTCTTCGGTTTTGATAAACGCGGTGTACTTATGACGGGCAAGGACGGCGAGGAGAACGCCCACGGCGGCAACGATGATCCAAGAGAGGATGGCGGCGCCCCAACCGAGATGCTCGGAGATGAGGGCAAAGCCGTAGGTCGCGCTTGCGGCGCCGATGTAAACGAAGGCGTTGACAAGTCCGCCCACGGTAGACGCTCTGCCGAAGCGGGCAAATCTGCCGGGAAGGCAGGAGATGAGCAAGAAGTTGATGCCGTGCATCGAGGCGCAGACAAGCGCCGCAAGCAACAGGCAAAGATAGCGTGCGAACACCGTTTGCACCTCGATGAAAAGGAAGAGAGGCACGCAAGCGGCGGCGGCAAAGAGGAAGAGCGCGCCCGCACCTTGGATCTCGTTGTTAAAGAAGCGGTGGCGGTGCAGGGCAGTCACGATCGCGATGGACGCGATGGAAAAGATGGGGAGAATGACAGAAACCAGCACACTCTCCGAGGGATCGCGGTCAAAGGCTTGCCCATAGAGGGTGGGAAGCCAGGTTTCGATTCCGTCACGCAGAATGCCGCACATAATGATGGCGCCGAAAATGGGGAGAATGCCCGAATGCAGAAGCACGGTGCCGATGGCGTGGCGGCTTCCCTTTTGCTTTCCCTCTTGGGGCGCGGGCGCTTCCGCGGTGGGTGCGCTCGGCAGGATGCGGGAAATGGCGATGAGGAACACGGCAAGCACGACAAGGGCAAGCGCGGTTGCAGTGAAGAAGGCGGTTTCCCAAGTCATATACTTGAGGCAAAGCGGCACGTAGAGGTAAAGGAGAATGGTCGCGACGTGCGCGGCGGTGGTGACGATGAGGTTCGCGGTCACGTAGCGCTTGTGGTCAAGGCTTGTTGCAAGGATGCGCACGATGGGGGGCCAAAGCATTGCCTGCGCGAGTCCGTTGAGCGCCCAAACGGGGATCATCAGGAAAGAGGGCACAAAGGGCATAAGCAGGTTGCAAAGGGCGGTCACGCCAAGACCCGTGCCGAGCAGGATCGAGGGCTTTACTCTATCGCCGAGAAATCCGCTTAAGAGCTGACCTGCACCGTAGCACACGAACATCGCGGTTTCCACGAGCCCTGCGACGGACTGCTCAAGTGCCCCCGCCGTCAGCATCCCGAAGAGGGTGGCGGCGAAGCTCTTTCTGGAAAAATAGCTTGTAAAATAGACAAGGGCGCATAAAGCGACGATGCCTTTTTTGGAATATGTGGGTTTTGTCATAGCCGAGGCTTCCGTTTCTTTTCGTAATGAACTCAAACATTGTAGCACATAAAGAGAAAGAAAGCAAGTGCTTTTTGAAAAATAGTTTCCTATTTTATTGTATATTTTTATTATATTACATTTTAGCGCAAGCCGTTCTCGCGGCTGTACTCGGTAGGGGTGAGCCCCGTGCGCTTTTTAAAAAACTTGGAAAAGTAATTGACCGAGGAAAAGCCGAGAAGGTCGGCGATCTCGGTAAAGGTCATATCGCTCGTCGTCATCAACTGAATGGCGCTTTGGAGCTTGAGCGAGAGATAATGCTCCATAATGCTCTCTTGCATCTCGCGGCGGTAGCGCTTCATTAGGACGTTGGGACTCTCCTTTAAAATGGCGGCAAGCTCGGAAAGCGAGACGGTGGAGAAGCGGCGCTCCTCTAAAATGCGGTTGATGCGCTCCACCGTGTCCGACTCTTGCCGTCTTGTGCTTGCCTTTTCTTCCGCGCCCTCTTCGGGAAACACCCCCGAAAGACGCCCGTAAAGACGGGCAAGGAAGCTCTCAAGGGACGAGGAGATCATCTCCTGCCAAAGCGGCTCGTTTGGGGTGGTCTTATAAAAGGACGCCGCCTCGCGGATCAGCTCCGAGAGAAGCCGCCCTTCCTTTCCTTCCAGGGGAATGGGGGATAAGGGGAAGGCGCGCATCCCCTCGTCGTTTGATACGAAGTCAATGATGCTTAAGGAAAGCTCGTACCCCTCGGGATAGTAGACGGTGGAGCATTCGTCGGGCGGACGGAAAAAGGCTTCTCCCGCGCGCACCGTTTCCTTTTTGCCCGCGCGCTCAACGACCATCTCTCCCCGCCTCACGTAAAAGAGCTGCCAAAAGGGATATATCTCCTCGTACGGCGGCGTGTCGATGACGAGAGGGCGAAAATCAAGCGCTAGAACCACCGCCTGCACGGTAAAGGTCTTTTTGATCTTGTTGAACAGCACGGCGTTCCCCTTTTCTTTCTTGGATGCTTCTATTGTAGCGCAGACTGGGGGCGGCTGTCAAGCGATTTTGGCAAGAAAGTGCTAAAAATATGTGTGATTTTCCGTAGAAAATCACAAGGAGAGGTTCTATAATGTAGGTGTAACACCCCCAAAAAGGGGACAAAAGGAGATTAAATATGAAAAAGATTCGTTTGGCTATCGTCGGCACGGGCTCTATCGCGTTTACGCATATGTACGGCATCCAGCGCCTTGACGAGGCGGAGCTTGTCGCCATTTGTGATATTCACACCGAGCAAATGGATATTTTCCGCAAGACCTTCCCCGTGAAGGACGAGGATTGCTATACCGACCTTGATGCGCTTCTCGCGCGCGAGGATGTGGACGCCGTTATCGTTTGCGCCTCGGACAAGGCGCACTGCGACATCGCCGTGCGCGCGATGAAGGCGGGCAAGGACGTGCTTTGCGAGAAGCCGATGGCGCTGGACCTTAACGAGTGCCGTGAGATGATCCGCGTATCCGAGGAAACGGGCCGCCGCTTTATGATCGGTCAGGTGTGCCGCAAGGCGCCCGGCTTTATCAAGGCCAAGGAGCTTGTGGATGCGGGCGTGATCGGTGAGATCTTCTTCGTGGAGTCCGAATACGCGCACGACTATCTTGAATTCCCCGGCATCGACGGCTGGCGCCAGGTGCCCGAAAGACACCCCATCATCGGCGGTGGCTGCCACGCGGTGGACCTTCTGCGTTGGATCGCGGGCGATCCCCTTGAGGCGTTTGCCTTTGCCAACCACAAGATGCTCCCCGGCTGGCCCATCAACGACTGTGTCGTTTCGGTGCTTAAGTTCCCGAACGACGTGATCGGTAAGGTGATGACCTCTATCGGCTGTAAGAGAAGCTACACGATGCGCACCTGCATCTACGGCTCCGAGGGCACCATCATCACCGACAACACGAGCGACACCATCTCCCTCTTCCGTAACAAGGTGGCGGGCGAGCTTTCGTCCTTCGGTATTCCCAATCAGACGATGGAATTAAAGATCCCCGTTGCCATCGCCTCGCACAATATGACCGAGGAGATCCGCGACTTTATCAACTGCATTAAGAATAACACGCCCCCCGATCCCGACGGACGCCAGGGCTTCTCGACGGTTGCCGTGTGCGACGCCATCGTTCGCTCCGCCGCAACGGGCGAAAAGGTCGTTATCGACTACACGGTGTAAACAGTTTTTTACAAAAAGAGGTTTTGTATGCTAAAAGCAGGCTTTGCAAGAGTAGAAGTGACACCCCCGCTGGGCACCTTTGTGCCCGGCGCGTACGCGAACCGCTTTTCCGAGAGCGTGCTTGACCCCATCTACGTGAACGCGCTTGCTCTTTCGGTAGGGGAGAGGCGCGTGCTTCTCGTCGCCGCCGATTTTCTTTCTATTGAAGAAAAATATGCAAAGGTGCTGCGCGCACGCATTTCGGCGCGAACGGGCGTTCCCGAAGGGGACATTTTTATCACCGCGCTCCATCAGCATACCGCCGTTGCTCTGCGCGGCACGAGCGAGGACAATAACCTGATGGGGAACGAAAAATTTCTTGCCGTGCTTTATCAGCGCTTTGATGAAGTGTGCGCCGCGGCGATCGATGACCTTCGGGACGCCGTGCTTTCGGTTGCCGAAAGGGAAACGGCAGAAAAAATTGCCTTTATCCGCCGCTATCGAATGAAGGACGGCTCTGTCGTCACAAACCCCATCGGCAGGGGTGAGGAGATCGCCTATCCGCTTTGCGATGCGGATAACACGGTGCGCCTGCTCCGCTTCCAAAGAAGAGGGGCAAGGGACATTGCGCTCGTGAACTTTTCGACCCACCCCGACCTTATCCATAAGCCCGTTACCTCGGCGGATTGGCCCGGCTTCGTGCGCACCTATATGGAGAGCGCGCTTGCGGGCGATATTCACTGCCTTGTCACGGTGGGCGTGCAGGGCGACTCCAACCATTGCAATTTCTTTCTTGAAAACTATCCCGACGGCTACGAGCACGCAAAGCATATGGCGCGCGTCATCACCGATGCGGCGCTCTCGGTATGGGATAACACAGAAGAGGTGCCCGTCGATGCCATCGACTGTAAGCGCGACACCGTGTACAACGAGCCGCGCACCGACGGCAAGGAGCGGTACGACGAGATGAAGGCGATCCTTCGCGACCCCGAGGCGGCGATCAAAAACGATCCCACCTATGAAACGGTGGCAAGGGCGAAGCGCATCGTTACCCTTTGCGAGAAGGGGGCTTTTGTGCGTCCTGTGCCCGTTTCGGTCATCACGCTTGGACGCGTTGCCATCGTCGGCTTCGGCGGTGAGCCCTTTACAAGCTACGCAAAAAGGCTTCGCGCGGCGCGCCCCGACCTCTTTCTTTTGACCTCGTGCAACGCAAACGGCAGTGCAGGGTATCTTCCTTCTCGCGCGACCTTTGCCGAGGGCGGCTACGAGGAAGCAAGCACGGTCTTCTCCCCCTCGCTTGAGGACGAGTGCTGTTCTATGGCGCTTGCGCTTCTTAACGAATAAGCGTTTTCCGCGCGGCATTTTGTGCCGCGCGGTGTTTTATACATAAAAAATGCATAAAGTGCATAAAAAATCGAAAACAGAAAGAAATAAATATACAACTCTTTGCTCAAAATATACAAGAAGCGGCGCTTTTTGTTTTTGAATATGCAGTTTAATTGAATAAAATTGTAAAATGTGCATAAAAAGGCAGGGCGGAAATCGGTTAAAATACGCAAAAGGGTAAAACCTTATACAATTTGAAGAAAGGGCTTGCAGTTTTGAAAATTATCGTGTATAATAATACACGTTACAAGGAAGACGCGCTTTCGCGCTTTTAAAAAGGAAGGAAATCACAATGAACAAGGAAAACATCAAGAAGGTCGTGCTTGCGTATTCGGGTGGTCTTGACACCTCGATCATCATTCCGTGGCTGAAGGAAAATTATAACAACTGTGAGGTCATCGCCGTTTCGGGCAACGTCGGTCAGGCGGACGAGCTTGAGGGTCTGGAAGAGAAGGCGCTCAAGACGGGCGCGTCCAAGCTGTACGTTTTGGACCTCACCGATGAGTATGTAGACGATTACATCATCCCCTGCGTAAAAGCGGGCGCTATTTACGAGGAATATCTGCTCGGCACCAGCCACGCGCGTCCTTGCATTGCCAAGGGACTTGTGGAGATCGCGCTCAAGGAAGGCGCGGATGCCATTTGCCACGGCTGTACGGGTAAGGGCAACGACCAGGTCCGCTTTGAGCTGACCATCAAGCACTTCGCCCCCAATATGCCCATCATCGCGCCTTGGCGTGAGTGGGACATCAAGTCGCGTGACGAGGAGATCGACTATGCAGAGGCGCACAACGTTCCCCTCAAGATCAACCGCGAAACCAACTACTCCAAGGACAAGAACCTTTGGCACCTCTCGCACGAGGGACTTGACCTTGAGGATACGGGCAACGAGCCCCAGTACGAGAAGCCCGGCTTCCTTGAGATGGGCGTATCTCCCATCCAAGCACCCGATAAGCCCACCTACGTTGAGATCGAATTTGAAAAGGGTATCCCCGTAGCACTCGACGGCAAGAAGATGAGCGCCAAGGAGATCATCCTCGGCCTCAACAAGCTCGGCGGCGAGAACGGCATCGGACTTCTCGACATCGTGGAGAACCGCCTTGTCGGTATGAAGTGCCGCGGCGTGTACGAAACCCCCGGCGGAGCTATCCTTTACAAGGCGCACAGCGTGCTTGAAACGCTCTGCCTTGACAAGATGACGATGCACGAAAAGCAGAAGCTCTCCATCACCTTTGCGGAGCTGGTCTACAACGGTCAGTGGTTTACCCCCCTGCGGGAAGCTCTGGCAGCATTTGTGGACAAGACCCAGGAATCCGTTACCGGTAAGGTTCGCCTGAAGCTGTATAAGGGCAATATGATCAATGCCGGCGTCTGGAGCCCCTACTCCCTGTACTCCGAAGAAATCGCCACCTTCGGCGAAAGCGACTACAACCAGGCAGATGCTGCCGGCTTCATCAACCTCTACGGCCTGCCCATCAAGGTCAAGGCAATGGTCGACGCAAAGAATAAAAAGAAATAAGCGGCGCCTTGCTGCTTGACAGCGTTACATTACAAGATTCTATAGTTAGGAGAACTATCCATGGCGAAGATGTGGGCCGGACGGACCGACGGAACAACTGAAAAAATCGCGGATGATTTCAATTCCTCCATCCATTTTGACAGCCGGATGTACCGTCAAGACATCACTGGTTCC
>JAZSBJ010000013.1:0-3099 GCA_045602305.1 Eubacteriales bacterium
GGCCTCCGACTTGGAAGGAGTAGTGCACGACCTGTCCGCCCGAGCCGCAATGCCAAATTTGATCCTCTACGCCGTCCATGCTGACGATGCGAGGGCAAGGATAGCGCAACACCGACGCAAGCGCGCCGTGAGAGCCACCGAGCTCCTCGTCGGAGTAGGCGGAAAAGATAATATTCTTTTTCGGCACGAAGCCCTCTTCCTTGAAAAGCTTGATGAGGAACAGCGTCGTCGCCAGCGCGTATTTGTCGTCGCAAACCCCTCTGCCCCAGATCTTACCATCGGACACCTCGCCCGAAAGGGGATCCTTATCCCAAGCCGAAGCGTCGCCGATCGGCACGGTATCGGTGTGAGCCATCAGCATAAGGTCGTCCACGTCCTCTTGTCCGCGCCAACGGGCGGTGACGTTGTAACGGTTTTCAAGACCTCTGCCGGGGAAATAATCGGGATGTGCTTCAAACCCTTCCAGATCAAGAGGGGAATACAACTCGCTTTCCAGTCCCAATTCCTCGCACAGCTTATGAATATGTCTGGCAAGGGGCTCCTCGTTGCCGTAGCTGCTGAAATTCTCGGTATTGATCCTCACAAACGAAGACAAGAGCTCGAAAAGCTCCTCCCGCTTCTCATCGATCAAATCTAAAATGCGCTTCGTTTCCATGTTTCTTTCCTTTTCTAATTAATATATTATTTATTCCGCGATCTCTTCGTTCGATTGCTCGCTCTTTTTGCGGTAGAAAAACACGCAAGGGAACATAAGAAGGAAGAACAAAACCATAAATATACCGAATGCCTTAAGGCTATCCCACTTGCCGTCTACCAGCAGCTGATAGAGCCCCGTACCGCAAACGACGAAGAAGAGCGATCCGATAATGGCAACGATGGGCATCACGAAACGAGAGAAAACACCACGCTCCTTGAAGTTTTTTATGATATGGATATACATCGCAATGTACACACCGTAAATAATAGCGCAAACGATCTCATCCATACCCCCGAGATACCGGAACAGCCACACGCCGTGCATAGCAAGATACCAAACGCCAAGCATGAGCGTCATGCACGCAAAGCCATACAAGCAGGAGTAAGCGGACACGCTTTGGTTTTTGCCCAGCTTCGAAAACTTGTCGGGCATAATGCCCTGTCCACGACAAGAAAGGGTATACATACCACGGCAGCAGCTGATGGCAACGCCATTCACCGTACCAAAGCAAGAAATCATAATAAAGAAGGTAAAGAAGGCGCCGCCCACCTTGCCCATAATGCTTTCAAACACCGCGATAGGCGCGTTTGCGTCCTCGGCGATGGTGCCTGCGTTGCCAAGGAAGGCAGACAAGGAGATATAATAGATGACGTAGAAAGCAAGAATGGCAATGGTGCCGAACACCAACGCGCGAGGGAGATTCTTTTTGGAATCCTTCAGCTCCGCATTGATCGAGGTGGCGCACACCCAGCCCTCGTAGGCAAACGCCGTCTTCTTGACAGCCTCTCCAAAGTTGGCTTCATAGCCTGCCGCTGTGTTAGAGAAGGCGGGAATGATGCCGGCATCGCCCCCCACGATGAAGGAAGCAAACAGACCGGCAATGGCAATAACGCCAATGGGGATCAGCTTGATTACCGTCGCCGATATCTGGAACTTGGACGCAAGCAAAGGAGAATAGTAGTTCAAAACCACCATAAGAATCAAAACGCCAAACGCAAAAAGAAAGTTGGGCCAGTCCGTAAGACCTACGTTCGCGCCGATGAGCTTAAAGAAATAGCTACCGCCGAAGAGAGCGACGATAGACGCGATAATGGGATAATAGAAGGTCGCCATCAGCCACGCAAGGGCATACCCGACCTTGGGTCCCGTCGCCACCTCTATATAATCGACCACACCGTTATACTTGGTGATCTTGCTTGCAAACACCGCAAAGCAAAAGCCGGAGCACACCATAATAATACCGCCAACCAGCCACGCGAGAAGAGAGAGCTTGAGGTCGCCGCCGGACAGAGCCAACACGCCGCCCGCCTTCAAGAACACACCCGAGCCAATGACGATGCCGATGACCATTGCAATACCCATCCAAAGACCGTATTGTTTTTTGACTTTTTCCATGTCTTTTTCCTCCAACGAAACTAAATTTTCAAACCACCCTCATTATACTAAAATAGAATGAATTTGTCAAGCATCAAACATCCGCTCACGGCAAAAGAAGCAAAAAACCACTTCAAAAGAAGTGGTTTTTTGGCTCACAGGAGGAAATGTCAACTCCCCCTATATGTGTGCATCACAAATTTAGTATTATTTCTTTAAGTACTTCGCGACCTCTTCTGCCACGATGCGAGCGACCATTTCATAATCCACCGAGGATGCAATGTTGGTCAAGCCGGCCTTGCCGTCGCTGCTGAAGAGCTTCATCTTCTCGGCAGTCTCCTGCTTAACAGCCTCAACAGCCGCGGGGATCAGGTCGATGAGACCCTTGTCCATGCTCTGGAATTTCTTGAACTCCGCCTCGACAGCCGCTACGTTAATATCGGTAAAGATGTTGACCTTGCTGATACCCTCTTGGATAGCGCGCTTGAAATCATCATCGGTCAGACCCGAGCCGCCGTGAAGAACCAGAGGAACGTCCACCGTCTTCGCGATGGTGCGAATGCGCTCAAAGTCCAGCTTGGGGGGCAGCTTATACGCGCCGTGCGCGTTGCCGACAGCGATAGCCAGAGCGTCAACGCCGGTTCTTTCTACGAAATCCTTCGCCTGCTTGGGATCGGTAAAGTAAGCGGAGGGGTCAGCAAGATGGGAGCTTCCTTCGGCAGAGCCCTCGTTGTCACCCACGTGACCCAGCTCGCCCTCGATGGTAGCGCCGCGAGAATGAGCGATGTCTGCCATCTCCTTGACCTTGCGCACGTTCTCCTCGTAAGAATCGGTGGAGCAGTCGTACATAACCGAGGTAAAGCCAAGCTCAAGCGCCTTGACGCAAGCGTCAAAGGTAAGACCGTGGTCAAAATGCACGACAACGGGAACGGAAGCCTTCTTCGCCATAGGGACGAGGTAGTAAGAAAGCTCCTCCAAAGGACCATACGGCAGCAGCACCTCTGCCGTACCCATAATAACGGGAGAAC
>JAZSBJ010000014.1:0-14308 GCA_045602305.1 Eubacteriales bacterium
GTATTACTCAATGTGTTCTTAACGAGATTCCTTACACACCTTTTGTTTTCACAAAAGTTTGTTTTCGAAATTCTGTTGTTCAATTTTCAAGGATCGATGCTCACGAAGCCGAAACTTCGCGACAGCTTTGCTATTATATCATACGAAAAACGCTTTGTCAAGCCCTTTTTTTAAGTTTTTTTAGGTTTTTTTCACTTTTGGCAAATTTAACAGCTTGCGTCCGTTTTTTTGCAGATGTGCTTGGGTATAATGATGAGCAAAGGAGGCGTTTGGCTTGATTACCGTCTTACTTCGTACCTTTATTATATACGTTGCCCTCAACGTTACCCTGCGGCTTCTTGGCAAACGGCAGATCGGAGAGCTTGAGATTGGGGAGCTTGTATCCACCCTGCTTCTTTCCGAGCTTGCAACGACCGCCATCAGCGACCCGTCCGTTCCGCTTGCCTTTTCCCTGATTCCCATCGTCCTGATTATGAGCTTCGAGCTTTTAACGAGTGACATCAAAAACCGTTCTCCCATTCTAAAGCGTATTTTCGAGGGGACGCCGGGGGTGCTGATTCGACGCGGGGTGTTAGACCAAAACGCGCTCAAAAAAATGCGAATTTCAGTTGAGGAGCTTTTATCTGCCTTCCGCTTGCAGGGCATCGTTTCCATCTCGCAGGTGTATTACGCCATTTTAGAGCAAAACGGACAGCTTTCGGTCATTTTGCGAAAGGAAGAGCAACAGCCCTCGGCAAAGGAGATGCGGCTTCCCGTCAAGGAAACGGGCATCGCGCACGCGATCATCGTAGACGGAACGGTCAAAGCAGAAGAGCTTTCCGCTAGCGGACGAACCGAGAGGTGGCTTGCAAACGCCTTGCGCGAGCGCGGTGCATCTGCCGAGGATGTTTTTTTGTTTGCCGTTGACGACGGGGGAGATGTCACCTGCATTCTCAAAGAAATTACAAAGAAAGGAAGAAAAAAATGAATCGCGGACTTGTCCTCGCAGTTCTTCTTTTGGCGTTTGTCGCCGTCCTCGTGGGGGCGGATGCCATTTTGATGAAGGACGCGATAGAAGAGAACGAGGCGCGTCTTTCGGCATTGGATGAAGTCGAGGTTGCGACGCGCGAAGAGGTCGCGCGCGTGCTTGATACCTTTGAGAGAACGCGCTTCCTCTTTTCGGTTTCGGTGCCGACGGGCTACATTAACGAATACGACGAGGCGCTTGCCGCCCTTTCTGCTTCCGTATCCTCGAAAGAGGCGGGCTCGTATGCCGCCGCACGCGCCGAGGCGGTAGCGGCACTGTCGCAAATAAAAAGATCTGCCCTATTTTCCTTCGAGCAGATCCTTTAATTTTTTGTCGTTTTTAACGGAAGGGCGTCATATCCGCAAGATAGAGCCCCGTACGCAAAACGGTATACTTTTCTTCTAGAGGATTTCCCGCAAGAATGCCGCAGGTATCCTTGAGGAAGGTCACAAGATACTCGGGGTTGATAAAGCCCGCATTGTCCGCCTTTAAAACACAGCGAAGAAGAAGCGCGCCGTCCTCACACGCAACGGACACGGAATGGATGCCGCTTGAAATATCGGTATCCTTATCACCGCCCTTGGAACGCTTGAACACCACAACGGGTCCTTTAAGCGCCCTCTCGCACTTCTCTCTTAGAGCTTCCGAGGCGTCCTGCGTCCAAATGCGAATCTCGTACGAGGAATATGCGATCTCGGTGAATTTGGTCGTGGGCAGATATGCCGCCGTTGCTTGCAGCTCTCCCGTGAGGCTCTCGTTGAAGGCTTGCATCATAAGCGCGGGGTCTACCGTTTTCGTCAAGCGAACGTCGAGAAACTCGCATTCGCTTTCAAGGCCGATGGACATCGCCGTTGCAAAAGAAAGGCGCGGATGGGGGTTAAAGCCCTCGCTATACCGCACGGGGATCTCCGCGCGGCTGATCGCCTTGGTGAGCGTGCGTACAAGGTCGAGGTGTGCGATAAAAGCAAGGCTGCCCCGCTTATAAAAGCAAAGACGAACGGCATAGGACGGCTCTGCGGTGTCGGAAAGGATCATTTGCACCATCTCGTTTTCCCTCCTAGTTTGTTTGCGCCGCACCCGCTGCAATGCTCCGAGCAGGGGGGCGTTGTGGTTTCCGCATACGCCTTGGCGCGCTCACGCAAGAGAAATTCCTTGCTGACGCCCGCGTCAATGACATCCCACGGGAGCCACTCGTCAAGTCCAAAGGCGCGATTGGCATAAAAGGCGGGGTCGATGCCCACACGTGCAAAGACGGAAAGCCACTTTTCATAGGAGAAGCCCTCGTCCCACGCGTCAAACATCATATCTTCCTCGGCGGCAAGCGCCAAGGCAGCGGAAAGGCGGCGGTCGCCGCGGGCAAAGACCGCCTCAATGCGCGACACCTCGGCGTCGTGCCAATTATAGCGGATCTTCTTGCGGTCAGCAAGCAGAGAGCGCAAATGCTCTTGCTTTTCCTTTAACATCTCAAGGCTATCCTGCGCTTCCCATTGGAAGGGGGTGAAGGGCTTGGGAATAAAGCAAGAAACGGAAACGGTAACCGAAACGGGGCGTGCCTTGTTGCGCTCGGGCGTGCGGTAGAAGGTCGTGATCACGCGCGACGCAAGCTCCGCGATGCCGCCGACGTCTTCCATCGTTTCGGTGGGAAGCCCGTTCATAAAGTAGAGCTTCACACTGTTTTTTCCCGCACGGAAGGCAATGCCCACCGCACGCATTAGGTCCTCTTCGTTCACGTTTTTGTTGATGACGTCACGCAAGCGCTGTGTGCCTGCCTCGGGGGCAAAGGTGATGCCACCCGTACGCACCGAGGATACCTTTTTCATCAGCTCCTCGGAGAAGCTGTCGATGCGAAGCGAGGGGAGCGAAAGGCTGACGTGAGCGTCATCCGTCCAAGTGAGCAATCCGTCCGTCAGCTCGGCGATCTTCGAATAGTCGCTGATGCTCAAGGAAATGAGAGAGATCTCCTCGTAGCCCGTATTTTCATACAGACATTTGGCAAGGTGGCAAAGCGTTTCGGGCGATTTTTCGCGAATGGGACGGTAGACCATACCCGCTTGGCAGAAGCGACAGCCGCGAATGCAACCGCGATTGACCTCTAGCACCACGCGGTCGTGTACCGTTTCGATAAAGGGCATCACGAGCTTTTCGGGATAGACTGCCTTATCGAGATCCCCGATGATGCGCTTTTTGACGCGCGCGGGGACGTCGGGATATTTGGGAGTATAGGCGCAAATGGTGCCGTCGTCGTGATAGGTGACATCATAGAGCGAGGGGACGTAAAAGCCCTCGATATGCGACGCCTCACGCAAAAAGCCCTCTCGCGTGTAGCTTCCGTCCTTTTTCATACGCTCGTAGAGCGCGCAAAGCTCGGGAAGTGCCTCTTCTCCCTCGCCGATGCTAAAGAGATCGAAGAAATCGGCAACGGGCTCGGCGTTGTAGGCGCAAGGACCGCCGCCGAGGAGAATGGGATCGTCTTCCTTTCGGTCGCGCGCAAATAGGGGAATGCCCGCGATCTTGATCATATGAAGGGCGGTGGTGTAGCATAGCTCGTATTGCAGAGTAAAGGCGACGATATCGAAATCGGTCAAGGGATCGCCACTCTCGTGTGCCGTGAGGGGAATCCCGTATTCTTTCATTTTGGCGTCCATATCCACCCACGGGGCGTATACGCGTTCACACCAAACACCCTTTTGTCTATTGAGTGCCTCGTAAAGAATACGCACGCCGAGATTGGACATTCCGATCTCGTAGGTATCGGGAAAGCAGAAGGCGAAGCGCACGGACACGTCCTTTTTATCCTTGATGACCTGTCCAAATTCGCCCCCCGTATAGCGACCGGGCTTTGCGACCGTTTTTAAAATTCCCGAAAGCTGTTCGTGATTCATAAAGGGAGTCCTTTCTAACGAAAGTTCACAGCGCCGCCACCGCGGCGCTGTGAACGGTTTTAGAATTATTTTTCTTTGGGTCCGCCCGAAAGCCGAATCCCCACGCGAGCTATAAGCATATAGATCGCGAGAAGGACTAGGTGGTAAAGGGCGAGATACACAGACGGAACGATGTGGAAGATCCCAAACACGCAAAGAAGCGCGGAAAGGGCGCCGCCAAGCACCGTACCAAAGAGCTTAAAGCCTCTGCCGAAGCGAAGGAGCTTGCGCGTGCGGAAGCAGAGCAAGAAGAGCTTTAGGAGCTTTCCCGTGCTTCCCGAGGTTGCGATGCCGCCCTCGGCGCGTTCTGCATAGAAATCGTTTCTCTCTTCCACCGTTTTGCTTACCACGTGCACGTGGCAGTCGCGAAGCACGGCAGAGCGAGCGACGGTATCCTCGTTAAAGTTGGGATCGTACGTCCGCAAAATAGCGGCGATGCCCAAGCGGTGTAGTTGCAACACGTTCTTTTCAAAGGCTTGGGAGATCTTATGTTCCATATAAAAGGTCATACAGACCATTCGGTTAACGGCAACGTAAAGGACGCCGTTCCTTGCGTCCGAAAGCGGCTTTCCGTCCGAAACGCCGGGAACAGAGGTAATGTGCGACGCCGTCAAATAGCGTCCGTTACCCACAACGATCTCAGCACCGTCAACCGCGGCGCTGACGCCGTCTGCCGTTGCATCGACAAGCTCAACGAGTGCCGTTGCGGCAACGCTCTTATCGGTATAGATGCCCGAGAAGCGGCCGCAAAGAGGACCGCCGATGTGACCGTACAATGCGGTCAAATACTTAAATACGGAAGAGGGGTCGTCGCAATGCACGCGAATGCCCGAAAGCAAGACGCCCGTCGACGGTGCCGCCTCGACATCCTCAAAGGCGATTGCCTTTGCCGTCGTTGCCTCGTGCACCGACGCTTCACCGACGATCACAGAATCCTCGCCCGCCGCTTCCACGGTGCGGTGCATCGCGTACACGTGCACGCCGCACATAAAGATGGGAGATGCAAGGAAGCATCCGAACAAAACGCTTTGCAAGGATTCGTTTAACGAGTAACCGCCCACGAAAAAGCTCAAAACGAACGAAGCGGCGCCAACGCCCAGCATAGCAAGCAAAATTCCGAGGTTGGCTCCCTCGTCCTCACACACTACCGTGCTTCTACGCAAAAAGCCCTTGACGGCGGCGGTCTTTCGGATGCGGTATACAAGCGGCGTATCGGCAGGGTTGCCCAGCGCACGCATCTCGGCTTGCATATCCTTTTTCGCCGTGGGCGCAAGAAGGAGCTTCTCGCCCTTGGCGGTCAATCTTTCCAGCGTTTTGAGCTTTTCTTCGCAAGAAAGCACGCGGAAGGAGTAAAGAATGGAAAGCCCTAGGGCGGGCACGAAGGAAAAATACTTTACGGGAGCGCCCGAAAAACCAAACGCGGCGGCGTAAACGAGCGCGATAACGATCTCCGCAAGCAACACGCTCTCGGGCAAAATACGCCCGTAGCGAATGCCCTTGATGCCCGTACGCAAGCGCGGCCACGCCGCGATCATCGCGCCGAACAAAAGGAGCATATCCACGACGCCCGCCGTCGTTACGTCGACGAAGCCGTGCGGCACGGATGCCGTAACGTGGGTGATGTTTTCAAGAAGTAAAAGAACGAATGCAAGAATGGATATGACGATAAGGCGAATGCGCGTTTGACGCAATTCCACCTCAATGTGGTGATGCACGTAATCGGGCGAGGCGTCCTCGTTGCGCGTATCCACGATCTCTTCGAGGAAGCGATAGCTCTTGCGCGCCTTTTTCTTTTTTTCGCTTCCCGTATTTTCGTGCTTCGCACCTTGGGCACGGTTGGGGCGTCCTAGAGGCGAGCCGACGAGAGATTCGCGAATGCCGAGGGGGAGTCCCTCCATATAATCCTCTTCGTCGTCAAGGTCGGCTTTTTCCTTGCCCTCTCCCTTGGTGTCCTTGGCGCGGTACGCCTTGGGCGCGAGATGGACGCGTCCCGACGATACGTGGGTACGGGGCGCGCGCTCGGTGTCGCTGAGGTCGTCCTTGGCGACGAGAATGCGCGCTTGGGGCTTGGGCTCCTCGGGGACGTCCGGGACGGAAAGCTCCACTTTGGGAGTGTTTTCCTCAGGCGCAGAGTTCTCTTGCGAGGGTTGCTCTTGGGGGACTTCCACCGCTTCTGGCGCCGTTTCTGCGGCTTCATCGACGGGGGACTCTGCCGTTTCGGGCTCTGCCTCGGGGGCTTCCTCAACGGGCGCGGCTTCCTCGGCTTCATCCCGCACGGGCGAATCTTCGACGGGGATATCAAGGGGCGTGATGTCTTCCTCGGGGGCGTCCGTTTCGTCTGTAACCGTGTCTTCTTCTACGGAAACGGGAAGAATGACGGGAACTCTTGGCATAAGTATGGGCGTCTGCGGCACGACGGGCGTGCGAGGCGCTTCTTCCTCGGGCGCATCCTCGGGCAAGAGGGTTTCTTTCTTGCGTTTTTCATACGCGGCGAGCATTTCGTCGTATCGCGTGGGGTCAAAGCGACGATCGGGGGCAAAGGGGGACGCGGATGCAGGCGCCGCAGATGCGTCCTCTGCAGGGGTGCTATCGGGCACGAAGAAGCTCGCGTGCGTTTCCGCTTGCTCACGCGAGGGCTCCGATACGGGAAGCTCCACCTCGGTGACCACGATGCCGTCCTGCGGTGCGGGAGCTTCCCCCGCAAGCGTTTCGTCCGCGACGATGCGCTCCTTTTGGATGCGGACGGACACCTGATCCTTGGAGAAAACGGGGACGTCGTCTTCCCCGTCGTCGTCCTTGTCCAGCGCGTCTTCGCTTTCTTCCGCTTGCGGCGCCGTGGGGATTTCTTCGACGGGGGCTTGCTCCTCTTGGCTTGCAAAAAGGGCGTCTAATGCGCCAAAAATGTCAAGTTGAGTGAGCGTTTTCGGAGTTTTGGGGGTAGGCTCGGCTTCCTCGGTAGAGGGTTCCGCTTCCTCGTCAAGAACGGCGTCCTCTTCGGGGGGGATGATTTCTTCTATGGGAGCGACTTCCTCTTCTTCGGTCGAAGGCGCTTCCTCCGCCTCACCGTCGGCATTGTCGAGGGGGAAGGCTTCCTCGGATACGGCGGGGGACGCATCCGCGTCGATCTCGGTATCCGCGTCTTTTGCAGACTGCGGCAAGCCAAAGTCTTCGTCGAGCTGGCTCATCTGCGCGCGCAAGCGTGCAAGCAGGTCTTGCACTTGGTCGTTTTGATTCTTTTCGTCCGACACGCCGTACTCCTTTCGTAAGATTATTTTAGGGAAATGAAATTATTTTTTTGCGAAATGCTGACGGGCGGCTTCACAGAACAGAACCGCAGCAGCAGCAGAAACATTCATCGAATCCACCTTTCCGTAAAGGGGAATGGAAAGACGGAAATCGCACTTCTCTTCTACAAGGTGGGAAAGCCCTGCGCCCTCGTTGCCGAGAACGATGGCTAGGGGACCCTTAAGGTCGGTTTCATAATATACGGAGCCGTCCATATCCGCGCCGTAGATCCAAACGTTTTGCTTTTTTAAGGCTTCGATGGTGGTGGCAAGGTTAGAAACCTTGGCAATCCGCAGATGTGCAATGGCACCCGCAGAGGATTTTGCAACGGTCGCCGTTAAGGTGGCGTTGTGGCGCTTGGGAATGATAAGTCCGTGGAAGCCCGCGCACTCCGCAGAGCGAATGATTGCGCCGAGGTTGTGCGGATCCTCAACGCCGTCGCAAATGACGATCATCGGGGCTTCCCCGCGCGACGCGGCGTATTCAAGAATGTCCGCAACGTCCACGTATGTGGCAAGCGCCGCCATAGCAACGATGCCCTGATGCGTGCCGCCCGCGCAGATCGCGTCGAGTTTTTTTCTATCCACCTCAAGCAGAGGAATGCCGCGGCCGATCGCCTCGGAAACGAGGACGGAAATCGAGCCCTCTCGCTCGCCGCGCGCGACGAGGATCTTGTCCACGTCCTTGCCCGACGCCAAAAGCTCCTTTACCGCATTGCGACCAAAGACCACACCCTCGTCGGGCGTGCGCTCCTCGCGCTCTCTCGTGGCGCGAAAGCCATCTCGTCTTTTTTGTGTTTTTACACCGTTTTCGTTCCGCATATCGTTTTCCTTTTAGGATATAATTCTTCTATCATATTCTATCATAAAGCTATCGTAAAATCAAGGATTTTGCCAAAAAAAGAAAAAAGAAATCGGACGCGAAAGCGTCCGATTTCTTTTGTACGGCAATTATCTTGCACGTCTTGCAGCAAAGCACTCGCTGCAGTAGACAGCCTTACCCTCGGTGGGGTTAAAGGGAACCTGACATTCCTTGCCGCACTCTGCGCAGACGGCTGCAAACATTTCTCTTGCACCCTTTGCGCTGTTCTTGCGTGCGTCGCGGCAAGCCTTACATCTCTGGGGCTCATTCTCGAAGCCTTTTTCTGCATAGAATTGCTGTTCACCTGCGGTGAAAACGAAATCGTTGCCGCAATCCTTGCATTTGAGTGTCTTGTCCTCGTACATTTGTGTTTCCTCGCTTTGAAAATATAATTTTGCCCCCAGACGGATTCCAACCGACGCCTTTGATGTAAATACAACGCTCTCCCTTAAGCTATATGGGCATATGAAACGATTTTATTTGCCAAGCAATGCGCGGAGCTTGGTTTGTACGCGAAACACGGCGTTCTTTACCGATTTTTCGCTTTTGCCGAGCGCATCGGCAATCGAGGGGATCTCCTCTCCCTCAATGAGAAGCGTAAAAACGCTCTGCTCATACGCCGAAAGCGCCTTCATCGCGTTGGCGACGAGATGGGCGACCTGCTCTGCCTCAAGAAGCGGTGCAACGGGCTCGCGCTCTTCGAGGGGAAGAAGCGGATCGAAGCTGCACAAAGAAACTCCGCTTGGCAGTCTAAGACGGCGCAGATAAGAGATCAAGGCATTGCGGACGCAAATGCGCGCATACAGACCAAAGGTCACAGCGTCCGAATCCCGATACGTGTGCGCGGCGCGGTAAAGTGCGAGCTGCGCTTCTTGCAAAAGCTCTCTGCCGTCCGCCTCACAAAGACCGCGTGAAAAGGAGCGTGCAAGCCCCTCCGTCATCCCCGCAAAGCGGGATGCCAAAAGAGAAAACGCCTCATCTTCGCCCGTACGGACACGGGCAAGCAACGACACGAGCTCTTTTTGCTCCATAGTGTTCTCCAAAGCAAATTTACGCGGTAAAAGCACACCTTTTTTCGGGTATGCTATTTTCATTATAACATTTTTTATCCGTTTGTCAAGGGTTTATTAAAAAAAAATTTACTTTTTCAGGGGAAGATGCCCAAAGCGGCGGGAGCATCAGCCCATATAATATGCAATTTTACCCGTAAGCACGGACAAAACGCCGCGACACACTTCCTCGGGATGCTCGGAAAAATGAGAAACGATGGTGTTCGCCTCGCTCTCGGTGGGTACGGTGACGGCGGTGTTCATCATTACGCCCTGCGCGTCCTTGATCTCGCATCTCACAAGGTAGGTGCCCGCTTCTGTTTTTTCGATTTCCGTCGAGGTGGTCGCACCGCGCAGGTGCAAGGAAAGGCGCTTCATTGCCGAGGTGCGGCTCTTTTCGCGAATGGAGTCGTGCAGAGTGCCCTGCAGCTCGGACGCCACCATATGGCCGAGCGGAGAAACGACGTAAAGCATCTCATTTCCGTCGTCGTACGCCGTGACGTGTCCCTTTTCGACAAGCTCGGAAAAGCATTCCGCAAAGTCAAAGCGACCGACAACGCCGTTCTCGCTGACGATCTCGCGGATCATAGATTCGCTCATCGGGTAGCGAAGCTCGTCAAGCAAAAAGAGGATAAAGACCTTAATGTCGATCTTATCGTTCATTTCGCCGTCGTATTTCCTTTTATACATATCGTAATCCTTTCTTTGGGGAGAAAAGGGGTAGCCGTCGGCTACCCCTTGCAGTATGTTGGATCATTCCTCGTCGTCGTTCACGTTTGCCTCGGGAAGATCCGCCTTCAGTCTTGCGGTGGTAAACACGGGGTTGCCGTATCCATCATAATCAAGACCGCCGATCTCCTCGACGAGATAGTAGTTCTGGTTGTAAACGATGGGTGCGATGGGCATCTTGGAGAGCAAGTACTCCTCTGCCTCGTGCAGGATAGCGGCTCTCGCCTCAAGGTCCTTTTCCGCAAGTGCTCTTGCGACGATCTTGTCGTACTCGGCATCCGAGAAGCCCGAGCAGTGCAAGAGCGTGGTTGCCTTGGAGTTCTGCGTTGCCTCGTCAAAGCTGAAGTCAACGCCGTTGCCGTTGAGGGTCGTCGTAAAGCCGCAAAGTGCGGTGAGAGCGTTGGTGGAATACATATTGTAGTCAAGACCGAGCACGTCGAACTCGCCCGAATAGTATGCGGCTTGGATACCGTCGTCGTATACGGTGAAGTCCGTACCGACTGCAAGGTCAACCGTTCTGCCGGGTTCGCCCTTCTTTCTGTTGTCCGCGTCGTTCCAGATCTTGGTGTCTGCGTTCACGTAGTTGAGCTTCACGTTGAAGCCGAGCTTCGCCCACTGCTCCTTTGCGTGCTCTGCGATCAAGATCTCCTCAACCGTTTCACGCACGGTGAGCGTGATGGTCTTAGAGGTGTCTACGTTTCCAAGGAGCTTGCGCGCCTCTTCCACGTTTGCGGTGGTAGCGATGATGGACTCAGCCTCGGAACGGAAGCTGGTCTTTTTCTTGACGGAATCCCAAACGGCGGGGGAAATAAGTCCGTCAGCCGCCTTGGCGAAAACGAGCTGCTCTGCCAAGTATTCGCGGTCGATCACCATAGAAAGCGCGCGGCGCACGTTTGCGTTGTCAAAGGGTGCGCGGTTTGCGTTGAAGATAAAGGAATAGGTGGAGAATGCATCAAAGACGTCCGCGTCCTCGAAATACTCAAGGCGCAGCTCCTTGTCGAGAGGCATCGCACCGACGCAGAATACAGCGTCCTCAGCGACCTCTTCGAGCGCGTTAAATTTCTCAAAGGTATCGTGCAAGAAGGCGTTCATATCGCCCATATAGTTCATACCGAAGTGTTCGTCCGTCCACTTGGTTTGGATCTGGTTGGGGTAAACGTCCGTGGTCTTGTTGCCTTCCTCGGGCTCGCTTACGTGGTAGTACTCGTTTCTCTTCAGCGTAAATTCACCTGTTTTGCGGTTCCAAGTATGTACGGCGAAGGGACCGTTGGTCGAGATCGAGGATACGCGCTTTGCCCAATAGGTTTCTGCGGGATCGCCCTCGGTGACCTTGTTCTCACGCAAGGGAGAGAGTGCCACAGAGGTGAGGTTGCGGAGAAATGCGTCGTAATCGATCTTGCCCTCGAAGGTAATGGTGAGGACGTCCTTGTTTGCCTCAAGACCGATATCGTTTCTCGAGCCCTCGCCCTGCTTTACCGCAGTTGCGTTCTTAACGTCGTAAAGAAGGGGTGCTGCTTGGCTGGGGAACTCGGGGTCAAGGATACGCGTCCAAGCAAAGTAGATGTCGTCCGCCGTGACAAGCGCCTTACCGTCATCCCAATAGGTTTCCTTCAGCGTGATCTCCATTTGATAAAGATCGCGCTCCTCGTCCTCAATGATCTCGTAATCGTCTGCAAGACCGGGGACGACGTCGCCGTCCTCTTCTAACAGGAAGAGCGGCTCAAAAAGCAAGCCGAGTACGCGGGTGGCGTTTTCATCCACGAAAGCGAGCGCAGGATCAAAATCGTAGATCTGGTCGCCGACGTAAATGCGGATTTCAGCATTCTTTTTGCCGCAGCCCGACAGCGTGCTTACCATACCGACGAGCATCACTGCGACAAGAAGCAGGCTAAGGATTTTTTTCATTGTATTTTCCTCCGAGTTCATAAAGAAACATTTTAACAAGATAGATTATAGCACAAACTTTTCTTATATGCAACGGGGTTTTGATTTTTTTAAAAAAGGTTTGGCTGAATGCACAAATCAGGCCGTTTTTTTCTGTGCATTTTATCCAACGAATTTCCCGTTTTTTTCCATATTTTTCCCTTCGTGCGGAACGGGGTGAATAAGCGCCCGCCCGTTCGGGATAAAATCCTTTGAAAACCAAGTCTTATTTCGAAAAGGAGTCCCCTATGCGCGCGTCCTATCCCCAATTTACAGAGAGCGATCTTGCCTTAGATCGGCACCGCGCCGACCCGCGAAGGCGTGGGATCACGTATCGCGAGGCAAGCTTCGGCGGTGTCCTATTTTCGGCGCTCACGGTGACGGAGAGTGCCGAGAATTTCGGGAAGCCCTGCGGAAGATACCTCTCTCTCACCTTTCCCCATCCCGCCCTTTGGAGCGAGGACGAAAAGGAAGCGCATTGCCTTTGTGTGCGCCTTGCCCTACACGCCTTTTTCAAGGAAAGCCCCACGCGGCTTCTCGTTGCGGGGCTGGGCAACCGCCGCCTCACGGCGGACAGCCTTGGTCCTCTCGTTACGGAGCGCGTGAATGCCACCGCTTCCCTGCCCAAAGCCTTTCTTGAGCGCTTTGGCGCGATGTCACGCACGGCGGTCGCCGTTTGTGCGCCCGACGTGTTTTCAAGAACGGGGATCGAGAGTGTCGGCACGGTGGGGGCGGCGGCAAAGCTCTGCCACGCGGACGCGGTCCTTGCCTTTGACGCGCTTGCCACGGCGGAAAAGGAACGCCTTTTATGCGTCGTGGAGCTTACGGACACGGGGACGGTGCCGGGGGGCGGGGTGAAGCGCGGGAAAGCGGCGCTCACAAGGGGGTCGCTCGGCGTCCCCGTCGTCGCCGTGGGCGTTCCCACCGTCGTGCGGGTGGACGGGGAGTATTTTCTCGTCCCGCGCGACCTTGAGGAAGGGGTGTTTGCCATCGCGTCACTCCTTTCCCGTGCCGTGGATCTTACCTTTGGCGAGGAGATGCCAAAGGTGCCGTTTTCGGTAGAAGAATTATTTATTTCGGAGGAGCTATGAAGCATTTTTTAAAAGCAACCCTTCTTTTTTTGGTGCTTGCCGCCTTGCTTTTCGTATTTTTACACACCACCCTTTCATACGGGGAGAGCCTTGCTGCCGCTTCCCTCTTTTGCGACACGCACGCGCACCTCTCGCTTCGCTTGACGCTTCCCTACGCCGTCCAAGGGGTGGGCGACGCGGTGCGCACGCTTTGGGATTCGCTCCCCCCTACCCTCACGCACGTTCCAAGCCTGCTTTGGGAAAACGCGGCGCGCTTGCTTGCAGGGGGAAAGGCGGCGTTTGAGGGCGATCTTTGCGGTTGCGTTGCCCTCGACTAGTGTAGATGGCATATTTTTTCCTTTTGGCGCATAAGGTGTACGGACGTAACATCAAAGCGAGAAAGGAAAGGTAAAAAATATGGTTTCTACATCCCTTTATCAGGATATTGCCAAGCGCACGGGGGGCGAGATCTACATCGGCGTCGTGGGTCCCGTGCGGACGGGGAAATCCACCTTCATCAAGCGATTTATGGAAAGCACCGTTTTGCCCATCATCAAGGACGAAAACGACTACAAGCGCGCTAAGGATGAGCTTCCGCAATCCGCATCGGGAAAGACCGTGATGACCGCCGAGCCCAAATTCATTCCCAACGAAGCCGTGTGCATCACCCTCGACGGCGGCACCAAGATGCGCGTCCGTATGGTGGACTCGGTGGGATATACCGTGCCGGGGGCGTTGGGGCAAGAGGAAAACGGCGCCCAGCGCCTGATCCAAACGCCTTGGTCCAAGGAGCCGCTTCCCTTTGCCGAGGCGGCAGAGCTTGGCACGCGAAAGGTGATGACCGAGCACGCAACGCTTGCAATGCTCGTGACGACGGACGGCTCGTTCGGCGAGATCCCGAGAGAGGATTTCGTGGATGCAGAGGAGAGGGTGGCAAGGGAGCTTGCGGCATCCTCGGTCCCCTTCGCCGTCATTTTGAACTCTGCAACGCCCGACAGCGAAGAAACGCGTGCGCTCGCCTATTCGCTCGAAGAAAAATACAATGCGCCCGTGGCGCTTCTCTCCTGTCCGCAAATGGACGCCGAGGACATCGGACACATCTTTGCGCTCTTGCTTGCGGAGTTTCCCATCACCGAGCTTACCGTTTCGCTTCCCTCGTTTTTCACCGCGCTTCCCGCGGAGCATCCCCTGCGCGCACGCTTTCTTTCTGCCGTGCGAACGGTCGCAGACGGCTCGGTGAAGCTCGGCGACATTGAAAAATGCGCCGCTGCATATCCCGCGGACGACGTGATCGAATCCATCACCGTATCCGCGCTGCATCCCGAAAGCGGCAAGGCGACCGTCACCGTCACGGCGGCAGACGGGCTTGCGTTCCGCGTGATCGGGGAGCTATGCGGACGCGAGATCACGGACGACGCTTCGCTCTTCCGCCTGCTCCGCGAATACGCAGAGATCGCGGCATCC
>JAZSBJ010000015.1:0-6093 GCA_045602305.1 Eubacteriales bacterium
GTGATCGTTTCGCCGGGCGCGTAGCGCGCGGCAACCTTGCCCTCGCCGTCAAGCAAATACCACAAAACGAGCGTCGTATTCTCCACCGTTTCGGGAAGGATATAGGATGCACCGTACACGGAAGAAACGGTTTTCTCTTCCCCAACGACGAGCGTAACCTCTCGCGTGTCGCCCGTTACCGCCTTTTGCAAAATGCCCTTGCTTTCGGCGTATTTTTCGGGGGTGTGTTCAAAATCGAGCGTCTTGCAAAGCGAGATCACGTATTCGTAACGCTCGCCGATCTCAAAGAAATCGTCGGGAAGCGTGACGTCGTAGTAGCCCACAAGGTCAGCCGCGCGGTTTTGCGCCATCTCCTCGTCGGAAAGCACGCGGTCGTAGATGCGAAGCGCGTAGAAGGTGGTGCCGAGCTTATCCGAGAGATAAAAGTCGGTGTTGTCTTCGTAGGTGTAATAGCGGTTGTCGCCCGACGTTTTGGTGCTGGTGCAGTTGATCGTGTGCTGAACGCCGCCGTTAAAGAGGTGGGTGTAGGTCGCCGTGACCGTATCGCCCGACGCGCTCTCATCGCGCGAAAGCCCGTAGGTTTCCACGCCGTTCGTTGCGCGGTTGTCGATGCGGTTGCCGTTTGCCATACCGTACGCCGCCGTCCATTCCTTGTAGCCGTCCGCGTCCACGCTTCTCCAGCGCAAAAGTCCAACGCGGTTCTCTACTGTGCTTGCAGGGTCAAACATATGACCGCGGTGCATCGTGTAGGACGCCATAAAGCCGACAACGTCCACGGGGTGCCCAATGATCTGGTTGGGTGTTACGGCAGCCGAAACACCCGATTCGGGGGCGCAAACGAGCGAGCCCTCGCGTGCGTCGTAAACATAATGCGGGGTATAGAGCGCAACGTATTCGAGCGTAAAATCTTCCTTCGGCAAAAGCGAAAGCCCAAGATAAAGACGGTTTTCATTGTAATAGGTGTTGCCCGTATAGCTTGCAGAGAAGGTGCCGCTTTCGGAGATTTGACCGTATACGAGGTCAAATCCAACGCCGCCGTAGGTCGCGTCATACGCCCAACCCGTGTTTTTAAAGGTTGCGTCCTGTGCGCCGTTCACGCGGTTCTTCCAAACGACGTCGTTTCCCGATGCCGTAAGGTATTCTCCGTCACCCGCAAAGGCGGTGTAAAGCGCCTTAAGTCCGCTTTTGACGTACATAGCGTCAATGCCCTTGTAGGGCGTGTAGCAATCGTTGACCTCGCTTTGAATGCCCTGCGCTCTTGCCGCACGCAAGGAAGCGTCGATCACCAGCGTTTCATCCGCTACTGCGGCATATACACGCGCAAGAATGTCGGCGTTCTCTGCCCAATCGGCGGGAATCTTGATGCCGTAGTATTGAAGCACGTCAACCGCGCGGTTTTGCACCTTTTCCGCATCCGATAAGACTCTGTCGTAAATACGCACGGCGAAAAAGTCGGTCGCGCGCGTCGAGGAGAGCCAGAAGTTATGCTTATCGGACAGAGGGGTGTCCAAGCCGTAGTAGGTCGTGCCGCCGTCCGCGTTGGCGCTCGAGTTGATCTTAGAAGCGTTGCTACCGTAGAGCGCCGCATTTCTGTAAATGCTGAACAGCGCAGTCGTCAGCGTCGTATCGCCCGAAACGGCTTCCGTTTCATCAAGGTAGATGCCGTAGGTGTTGATCTGATTGTTTTTCTGATAGGCATCCGTTTTGATGTTCAAGCCCGAGGCGGGATTGTGTCCGCCGCCGCCCACGTACCAGTTGTTGTGGCTGATGTCGCCGTCAAATCTCTTATAGTACCAGGTGGGGCAATCGAAGAGAAAATGCGTTGCACCTCTCTCCACCGAAAAGGGATTCTTTTCGGCATAGGATTGCGCCCAAGTGTCCCACACGTGCTTGGTGTGGTCCATATACGAGGTAAAAGAGGTAAACCAGCCGAGCTGGTCGATGGGATATTCTACGTGGTAACCGGGGTCCTCGTCCGCAAGATGCGCGTAGGTTTCCATATAGCTCTCGTCATCGTTTCTTGCGATCTTATCCGCTTCGGTCGCGTCGTAGACGTAAAGCGGCTTATACATAGCAAGATACTCGACGGAAAAATCGCTTTCGGGCAAAAAGGCAAGCCCAAGCTGCAAACGGTTTCCTGCCTTTTTATAGTTATTGTAACCACTGTCCGCCGTGACCTTGCCGTTCAAAAGCTCGCCGCGGAAGGACGTGTAGCCCACAGAGCCGTTGTCGTTTACACGCCAATAGTTCGTGCCGCCCACAGAGAAGGTCGCCGTTTTACCGCCAACCGTGTCCGTCCAAGTGCCTGCTGTGAGGTTGACGGTCGTGGCGTTTTCCCCAAACACGGAAAAATACGCCGTCATACCGTCTGCGTATAGGCTGTCAAGCGCGATAAAGCCGTCACTCGTGGTTTCAATCGTTTCCGAGGGCGTTTCCGCTTCTGCCGCCACCGTGACAAAAGGCACAGCGGTCAAAACCGTCGCGCACAAAAGAAGCAAGCTTAAAAGCTTCGTTTTCATAAAGACCTCCGTTGCGTAAAAATTCTTTCATATATATTAACTCACATTCAAAAGGTTTTGTCAAGGGCAAAAGCAGAGCCTCGTTTGAATGTAATTTTAGAAAATCTCCGAATTGGAGATTGACTAAAAGAGAAAAGCACCCCCGTTGCATCGCAACGGGGGTGCCCTAGGGCACGCATTTTATTGCGTTTTCAAGAATTACTTATAGAATTCGCCCAGCTTCACAAGGCGGTCGTACTTCGCCTTTGCGTTTGCCTCAGCCTTCGCGAAGAGCTCCTCAGCTCTTTCGGGGAACTGCTGTGCAAGACGTGCATAGCGAGCCTCGCTCATAATGAAGTCCTGATAGGAAGCGGTGGGAGCCTTCGAGTCGAGCGTGAAGGGATTCTCGCCTGCTGCCTTCTTTGCGGGGTTGAAGCGGAACATCTGCCAATAGCCTGCCTCAACAGCCTTCTTCATCTCAGCCTGGCAGTTCTGCATACCGCCCTTGATGGAGTGCATTTCGCAGGGTGCGTAGCCGATGACGATGGAAGGACCGTTGTAAGCCTCAGCCTCGGTGAGTGCCTTGAGCGTCTGGTTCATATCAGCGCCCATTGCGATCTGTGCCACGTAAACGTAGCCGTAGGACATTGCGATCTGTGCAAGATCCTTCTTGCCGATTGCCTTACCTGCTGCTGCGAACTGTGCAACCTGACCGATATTGGAAGCCTTGGAAGCCTGTCCACCCGTGTTGGAGTACACCTCGGTATCGAATACCATAATGTTGACGTCCTCACCCGATGCGATGACGTGGTCAAGACCGCCGAAGCCGATGTCGTATGCCCAACCGTCACCACCGAAGATCCATACGGACTTCTTGGAGAGGTACTGCTTCTCAGCAAGGATAGCGGGTGCTACGGGGCAGCCCTCTGCTGCAGCCTTCTCAAGCTCAGCAACGAGAACCTTGGTTGCCTTCTCGTTTGCGGCACCGTCGTCCTTGGAGTCGAGGTATGCCTTAGCGGCAGCCTTGAAGTCGTCGCTTGCCTTGTCGGAAGCCATCATTTCCTCAACCTTAGCGATAAGGCGGTTGCGGATGGTCTTCTGACCGAGCGCCATACCAAGACCGTGCTCAGCGTTGTCCTCAAAGAGGGAGTTTGCCCAAGCGGGACCGCGGCCGGTAGCGGCGTTCACGGTGTAGGGCGTTGCGGGAGCGGAGCCACCCCAGATGGAGGAGCATCCCGTTGCGTTGGAGATATACATTCTCTCACCAAAGAGCTGGGTGATAAGACGTGCGTAGGAGGTTTCTGCACAGCCTGCGCAAGAGCCGGAGAATTCGAGCAGAGGCTGCTTGAACTGGCTGCCCTTGATGGTTGCGTTGATCAGCTCGGGCTTCACGGAAACCTTTGCTACTGCGTAGTCGAACGCTGCCTGCTGATCGACCTCGCCTGCCTGAGGAACCATCTTGATAGCGAGCTTGGGAGCTGCGATCTTTGCGGCTTCCTTAGCGGCGGTCTTTGCATCGTACTCGGGATGCTCAGCGGCAACCTGCTCGTTTGCCTTCTTGATGGCGTTGTTGGAAACGGGGCAAGCCTTGACGCAAAGGGTACAACCCATACAGTCCATAGGCGAAATTGCCATCGTGAACTTGTAGTTGGTCTTAAGCACGGGCTTCGCGCAGAACTTGGTGGAAGCGGGAGCTGCAGCAGCCTCTTCCTCGGTCATAGCGAAGGGACGGATGGTAGCGTGAGGACATACGAATGCACAGTTGTTACACTGGATACAGTTCTCGGGGATCCAAGTAGGAACGGAAACGGCAACGCCGCGCTTCTCGAATGCGGCAGCACCCTGCGGGAAGGTACCGTCTACGTACTTCTCGAACGCGGAAACGGGGAGAGAGTCACCCTTCATACCGACAACGGGAACTACGACGTCGTTCACGAAGTCAACGAGAGCAGCACGGTCGCCCGTCTTCTTCTCTGCTGCGGGGGTTTCGCCTGCGTTCTTCCAAGCGGCGGGAACGTCGATCTTAACGAGCGCGTCCTTACCTGCGTCGATTGCGGCATAGTTGAGGTCAACGATAGCCTGTCCCTTCTTGATGTAGGACTTGTATGCTGCCTTCTTCATATACTCAAGAGCTTCCTCGATGGGAAGGATCTTAGCGAGTGCGAAGAATGCGGACTGAAGCACGGTGTTCTTAACCTTTGCGTTACCGATGTCGATTGCGATCTTGGTAGCGTTGATGGTGTAGAACTCGATATCGTTGTTTGCGATATAGGTCTTTACGGAAGCGGGAAGGTGCTCATCAAGCTCCTCTGCCGTCCAAGGGCAGTCGAGAAGGAAGCGACCGCCGGGCTTTACGTCGGAGATCATATCGTACTTCTTGAGGTATGCGTGGTTGTGGCAAGCGACGAAGTCTGCCTTGTTGATATAGTAAGAGGACTTGATGGGCGAATCACCGAAGCGCAGGTGCGAGATGGTGATACCAGAGGTCTTCTTGGAGTCATACTGGAAGTATGCCTGAATGAACTTGTCGGTGTGGTCACCGATGATCTTGATGGAGTTCTTGTTTGCACCGACCGTACCGTCGCCGCCAAGGCCCCAGAACTTGCACTGGATCATATCTACGGGAGCCGTGTTGGGAGCAGCAGTTTCCTCAAGGGAAAGACCGGTCACGTCATCTACGATACCCATAGTGAAGTGGTTCTTGGGAGCGTCCTTTGCAAGGTTTGCAAACACTGCAAAGATGGAGGAGGGAGGCGTGTCCTTAGAGCCAAGACCGTAACGGCCGCCAATCACCTCGATACCGGTTCTGCCAACCTCACCAAGACCTGCAACAACGTCAAGGTAAAGGGGCTCGCCAAGAGAGCCGGGCTCCTTGGTTCTGTCAAGAACTGCGATCTTCTTAACGGTTGCGGGAATTGCCTCAGCAAGCTTTGCGGCAACGAAGGGTCTGTAAAGGCGAACCTTGATAAGACCAACCTTCTCGCCCTGTGCCATCAGGTAGTCAACGACCTCCTCTGCAACGTCGCAGACGGAGCCCATTGCGATGATCACGCGCTCAGCATCGGGCGCACCGTAGTAGTTGAAGAGCTTGTAGTTGGTACCGATCTTTGCGTTGACCTTGTCCATATACTCCTCAACGATAGCGGGAAGTGCATCGTAGTAGGGGTTGCAAGCCTCTCTGTGCTGGAAGAAGATATCACCGTTCTCAGCAGAGCCGCGAAGAACGGGGTTGGTTTCGGGGTTGAGGGAGCGCGCACGGAATGCGGCGATGGCATCCTTGTCCACCATCTCCTCAAGATCCTTGTAATCCCAAGCGGCAACCTTGGTGATCTCGTGAGAGGTACGGAAGCCGTCGAAGAAGTTGAGGAAGGGAACGCGACCCTTGATGGTAGACAGGTGAGCAACAGCACCCAGGTCCATAACCTCCTGAGGGTTGGAGCCTGCGATCATAGCGAAACCGGTCTGACGGCAAGCATACACGTCGGAGTGATCACCGAAAATGTTCAGCGCGTGGGAAGCTACGCAACGAGCGGATACGTGGATCACGCAAGGAAGCAGCTCACCGGCGATCTTGTACATGTTGGGGATCATCAGA
>JAZSBJ010000016.1:0-16712 GCA_045602305.1 Eubacteriales bacterium
ACCGAAACTGCCAAGGAAAAGGGGCTTGATGTCAACATCCAGACGCTGACGCTCAAGTACAGCGGCAGATACATCGCCGAAAATGAGCACGGCTACGGTATTCTTAAGGTCATCACCGATAAGAAGCACAAGAACATCGTCGGTCTTCATATGATCGGCTCGTACGCATCCGAGATCATCTACGGTGCCGCTATGATGGTGGAAACCGAGATGCGCGTTGCAGACGTTCAAAAGATGGTGTTCCCGCACCCCACGGTATGCGAGGTCATCCGTGAAGCAATGTTTGAATAAAAAAGGAGATAGAACAATGCCTAAGAGTCAATACGTCGATCCTGCGAAAGCCTTTGAAGCAGGCTATATCCATTTTGACGACATTCCCGTATGTCAGTACAACAAGACCCTTGCCGAGGAGATGAAGATCTACTCCAAGGACGATATGATGCGTATCTACCGCGATATGGCGATTATTCGCGAGTTTGAAACGATGCTCAACGAGGTCAAGACCAAGAGCTGCTACAACGGCGTAGAGTATAACAACCCCGGTCCCGCGCACCTTTCCATCGGACAGGAGGCGTCCGCCGTCGGTGAAGCCTATGCGCTGGACATCAACGACCTTTCCTTCGGCTCTCACCGCAGCCACGGCGAGATCCTTGCAAAGGGACTTTCTTCCATCCATAAGCTCGACGATAAGGAGCTTTACGACATTATGAAGGAGTTTCTCGACGGCACCGTTCTTTCGGTCGTTGAGAAGCATATGAACGCAGGCGGCAACGTCAAGGAGCTTGCTATCAACTTCCTTCTTTACGGCGCGCTTGCCGAGATCTTTGCCCGCAAGACGGGCTTTAACCGCGGTCTTGGCGGCTCGATGCACGCGTTCTTCATTCCCTTTGGCTTAATGCCCAACAATGCTATCGTCGGTGCATCTGCTCCCATCGCGCTCGGTGCCGCACTCTACAAGCGCTCCAACCACAAGCCCGGCATCGTCATCTCCAACTGCGGCGACGGTGCAACGGGCAGAGGTCCCGTGCTTGAGGCTCTCAACTTCGCTTCTATGGACCAGATCACTAAGCTCTGGGGTATGGACGGCAAGTTCTCCGACGGCGGAATGCCCATTCTCTTCAACGTATTCAACAACCATTACGGTATGGGCGGTCAGACCCGCGGTGAAACGATGGGCTACGATATGGTCGCACGCCTTGGCGCGGGCTTCAATCCGAGCCAGATGCACGCAGAGCGCGTCAACGGCTACGATCCTCTCGCCGTCATCGACGCCGTTTCCCGTAAGAAGCAGCTTCTCCTTGAGGGCAAGGGCCCCGCGCTTCTCGACGTCGTTACCTACCGCGTATCGGGACACTCTCCCTCCGACTCCTCTACCTACCGTACCGCAGAGGAAATCGAGGCTTGGAAGCAGGCAGACCCCATCGTTGCATTCAAGGCAAAGCTCATTCTCGGCGGCATTGCGACCGAAAACGAGTTTGCCAAGATCCACGAGGACATCACCGCCCGTATGACCGAGGTGATGAAGCTCGCCATCAACGACGAGATCTCGCCCCGTATGGACCTCTTTAAGGAGCCCGACGCCATCTCCTCGATTATGTTCTCGAACCAGACGGTGAAGTCTATGGATCCCTCGCGTGAAGCCGACGTTCTTATGCCCAAGGACGAATGCCCCCGCGTCAAGGAGATCAAGGGCAAGATCCGCACCGCAAAGGACGAAAACGGAAAGCCCGTATCCAAGATGAAGATGTACAACGTCTGCGACGGTCTTTTCGAACCCATCATCGACAAGTTCTACGAGGACCCCACCCTCATCGCATACGGTGAAGACAACCGCGATTGGGGCGGCGCGTTCGGCGTTTACAAGAAGATGACCGAGGCGATCCCCTACCACCGCTTCTTTAACTCTCCTATCTCCGAGTCCGCCATCGTCGGCTCGGCAGTCGGCTATGCAATGTGCGGCGGCCGCGCGATCGTTGAACTTATGTATGCCGACTTTATCGGTTGTGCAGGCGACGAGATCTTCAACCAGATGGCAAAATGGCAGGCAATGTCCGCAGGCATTCTCAAAATGCCCATCGTTCTGCGCGTTTCCGTCGGCTCTAAGTACGGCGCACAGCACTCGCAGGATTGGACGGCGCTTTGCTCTCATATCCCCGGCTTAAAGGTCGTATTCCCCTCGACGCCTACCGACGCCAAGGGACTTATGACGACCGCCCTCAACGGCACCGACCCCGTTGTGTTCTTCGAGTCGCAGAGAGTATACGGCTTTGGCGAGGAATTCCGCAAGGACGGCGTTCCCGAGGGTCACTTTGCGATCCCCTTCGGCGAGCCCGATATCAAGCGTGAGGGTAAGGACGTCACCATCGTTACCGTCGGCGCTGTGCTTTACCGCGCAATGGAAGCCGCTAAGATCCTCGAAGAGAAGTACGGCATCTCCGCCGAGATCATCGACACGCGCTCCATCGTTCCCTTCAACTATGAGAAGGTCGTGGAGTCCGTCAAGAAGACGGGCAAGGTCCTTTTTGTGGGCGACGCCTGCGAGAGAGGCTCCGTGATGCGCGATATGGCGTCCAATATTACCGAGATGGCGTTCGACTACCTCGACGGTCCCCCCGTCGTCGTCGGCTCCCGCAACTGGATCACCCCTGCCTTCGAGCTTGAAAAGAGCTTTTTCCCGCAGGCAAGCTGGATCATCGACGCGATTGCCGAAAAGATTATGCCCATTCCCGGCTACGTGCCTGAAGCAAACTTCACCGATCTTGAAAAGATCGAGCGCAGTAAGAAGGGCGTTTAATTCACAGTAAAGGATTTCGGGCATACGCGAGTATGCCCGAAATTTGAGTTTTATGAAGTATCTTCGCTTGTATTCGACCGATCCCTACTATAATCTTGCCGTCGAGGAGTATCTTCTTTGCCACACGCAAGAGGATATCTTTATGCTTTGGCAAAACGATAGGACGGTCGTCATCGGTAAGAACCAAAACGCCTATGCCGAGGTGGATCTTGCCTATGCCGAAAAAAACGGCATTCGCGTTGCGCGCCGCCTTTCGGGCGGGGGCGCTGTCTACCACGATATGGGCAACCTCAACTATACCTTTATCACCTCGCGCGACCGCGCGCGGGTGCTTGACTACGCCTATTTTACCCGTCCCGTCATCCGTGCGCTCGCCGCCCTCGGCGTCACCGCAACGCTCAGCGGTAGGAACGACATCGAATGTGCGGGTAAAAAGATCTCGGGCAACGCCCAATACGTATGGCGCGACCGCATCTTGCACCACGGCACGCTTCTTTTTAGTACCGATAAGGAAACGCTCTCCCGCGTTTTGCGCGCGGACGAGGAAAAGCTCGCCGCCCGCGCCGTGCGCTCCCATAAGGGGAGAGTGGGAAACCTTGCGGCGCTTCTTCCCAAGGACCTTTCGTCCTCGGCGTTCGTTTCGCATATCGAAAGGGAAGTGCTGTCGGAAATGAAAGCCGAGCCCATTTGCGTCCCGACGGACGAAACGCTCGATGCGCTCCGCGCACGCTATTCTTCACGCGAGTGGATCTATTCCGAAAAACGCTTCCTCACCGAATACTCCGTTTCCCGCCGCAAAAAATATCCCTTCGGCATCGTGTCCGCCGACCTCACGCTCTTCGGCGATAGAATTAAAGATATCCGCATAAGCGGCGACTTTTTCGGTATTGCCCCCATCGCCGCGCTTGAAGATGCGATCAAGGGAAAAACGCTCGACGAAATATCCCATCTTGACCCTTCCCCTTATATCGCGGGAATGACGGGCGAAGCGCTTGCAGAGCTTCTCCAATAAAAAAACGCAGATCACTCTGCGTTTTTTTGTTTTTATTTTTGTCCAAAAAGATCGTAATACATCCAAAGCACCGAATAGCGGTCCTTTAGGTCCTTCGCATAAAGAAGCGCGTCCTTGATCTTTTCTTCGCCGTAAAGCGCGTCAAACTCCTTTTTGTCAAGACCGACGCGCAGAGCAAGCGCTTCCATCTCCTTTGCCGTGGGAGCGTCCTTGAGGATCGCTGTGATCTCGTCCCATTTTTCCTTGTAGACGGAAACGCGATCCACGCCGTACCAGCCGAGCTTTTCTTGAAGCGCAAGCACACCGTCCGCAACAGAGCCGTAAATGCGGCGGATCTCCCCCTCGTATTTCTCCCCGTCAAAGGCATAGGAGAAGTTTTCAAGCGAGGGAAGTGCCAAAAGCATCTCGCGCAAGCGCGCCGTTTCCACGGCAGAGAAGCATACGTCCGTGCCGTGCGAAAGATATTCTTCGCCCTTCTCGATGCCCACGATCTCAAAATAGTGGGAAAGGTGATGCTCACTGCCCGACGCAGGGCGGGAATTGCCCACGTACGCCATCAAAATACCAACGGCAACGAGCGCTTCCATCAATCCCCCGATCGCCTTTGGGTCGCGTGCGCGGATGCCGTCCGCAAGACGCACGGTCTTCTCCACGGCGTCCATCGTCGCGTCGACAACGGTCGGACAAATATATTCGCCCGTCACGCACGCAGAAAGCCGCCAGTCGTTAAGGCAGGAGTACTTTCCGATAATATCGCCGTAGCCCGCACGGATCATATCCATAGGGGCGTTTGCCAGCACCGCCGTATCGGCAACGATCGCGCGCGGCACGGCGGCGTTCTTCGTCACCTTCATACCGCCGAGAATGAGCGCAGAGCCCACAGACGCATATCCGTCCATCGAGGGGGCGGTAGCCACGATGTCGTAGCGAAGCCCGCATTCAAAGGACACGATCTTGCAAAGATCGTTGATCACCCCCGAGCCGACACCCACGATGAGGTCGGTCTTTTCGGTGACGAGCGCTTTGATCGCCTCAATTGCCTTTTCATTCGGGATCAAAACACGGTCGCCCGGGAACACAAGTGCGTTTTCAAGACGGCGTGCAATGGAAAGCAGGACGCGCTCTCCCGCCGCTTTGTATGTGTTATCGTCTGCCACAAGCAAAATATGCTCGTATCCCTTGGTGATTTCGGGAAGGGAAGCAAACGCCCCCTCACCGATTACCACGTGCTCGATGGGGCAGGTGTGTGTGCGTCCGCACGCGCAAGCGTCGATTCCCTTTAAAAGCTCCTTAATTTCCATACGCCACTCCAATTTTTTTCTGTTGCTTCAATTATACACTTGATTTATGTGTGTGTCAAGAAGCAACTTTACAAATTATTTATTGCTTTTCCTCTTGTATAGATATATAATAGACAAGAACGAAATGTAAGGGGAGAAAGTGCATATGAAAACCAAAGCAGAAATGATGTACGCAACGATGCATCCGTGGCGGCTCTTTTTCGTCGTAGCACTCCCCGGTATGATCAGTATGTTCGCGATGTCGATATACGGTATTGTCGAGGGGGCGTTCGTCGGTCAAGTCCTTGGAGAGGGGGCGTTTGCCGCCATTAACATCGCCTTTCCCCTCGTGATGATCAATTTTTCCATCTCCGACCTCATCGGCGTCGGCGCCTCGGTGCCCATCTCCATCGCCCTTGGAAAAGGAGATTACAAAGCGGCAAACAACGCCTTTTCCGCATCCATTCTTTTGATCTTCCTTTCCTCGATCGTGATGGGAAGCGTGATGTTTTTCGCCGCAGAGCCGCTTTCCCGTATGATGGGGGCGGACGACGTGCTTCTCGATACCTCTGTGCGCTACTTGCGTACCTTTGCCCTGACCAGCCCATTAACGACCATCTTTTTCGCGATGGACAATTATCTGCGTATCAGCGGTTATGTCAAAACGAGTATGGTCATCAACCTCGTTTCCAATTTGGCAACCATCGGCTTTTTAGCCTTCTTCTTGTTCGTCCTTAAAATGGACGTCGTGGGCTCGGCACTCGCAACCTCGATCTCAATGTGTCTTTCTTCCTTGGTTGCAATGATCCCCTTCGTCACCAAAAAGGCACTTTTGAAGTTTACAAAGCCGCAGATCACGCTCCCCCTTTTAAAGCAGATCGCCGCTTGCGGCTCTCCCATCTTTTTCAATAACATTTCGGGGCGAGTGACCTCTATTTTGATGAATATTTCTTTGATGACGCTCGGCGCGCAAATGCTGGGTGAGGGCGGCGGCACGACTGCCGTTGCGGTATACGCCGTTTTGATGTATGCGAGCGACCTCTGCTGGCCGCTTCTTTACGGCATCAGCGATTCTCTTGCCCCCGCCATTGGCTATAACTGGGGCGCAGGGAAGTATGACCGCGTCAAAAAGATCGTCAGCTGCAACTATATCGGCACCTGCGTTATAGGTCTTGCGTCGACCGCCGTCCTCTTTTTCCTTGCAGGACCGCTTGCCTCTCTCTTTGCAAATGCAAAAGACGTGCGGCTGCTTGAAATTTCAACGCACGCCATTAAGATCTTTTGCTTTGCCTATCTTTTTCGCTGGATCGCCGTTACCACCCAGAGCTTTTTAAGCGCCATCGAAAAGCCCGCCCTCGCCACCTTAATGTCGGTGGGCGTCGCTTTCGTGTTCCCCGTTTTGCTCCTCGGCGCTCTTTGGCACTTCGGGCTTGACGGCATCTGGTTCAACTTCGTTGGGGTAAACTTCCTTGCCGTTCTTCTCGCCGCCGTTCTTCTTTTGCGTATTCGCCGCGAAATCAAAAAAAGAGAAGCGGAGCAACGCCTAAAAGCCAAATAAAAAAAGCCATCGGCGATGGCTTTTCGTTATAGAAGCGAGTATTCAAACATCTCCCAGTGGATCTTAGAGCCCACGTCCGCCCCTGCGGGCAACAGCGCCATGGCGATAAACAATTCCTCTCCCGTTTCAAGGTTTTCGAGCGTGGCGTACTCCCCCTCGATCTTTTTTAAAACAAAATCCATAGCTTCCGGCATATAATTCCCCCCCTTTTCCCTTTTATTGTAGCACAAAAAAACCAAAAAGGCAACCGTAAAAGAAAAATCGCACAGGAGAACACGCAATGAAAGAGCAAACGCAGATCCCCATCTCCCCCGAAGAAAAAAGAAAGAAGCTCTTTTTGAGCCAAAAGCAAACGCTTGACACCTTCCTCGCTAACGGCGCCATCACCAAAGCACAGTACGACAAAAGTCTTGGCGATTTGATAGAGAAGATGGGAATGCAAGGCGTTGTATAACGAAAAAACCGCCCTTTTGGGCGGTTTTTCTATTAGAATTAATGGTGATGGTGATGATGGTGGTGATGATGGTGATGCCCTTCGGACGGCATAGACGCCATATGGCAAGCGTCCTCGTGGCACTCTTCGCCCTCGTTTTCAAGCTCCAGCGTTGCGTGGAGAATGCCGTGCTCCTTTAGCTCCTCGCGCACCTTTGTCTTGATCTCGTGAAAATCTCCGCGCGCAACGACGTGCATCGTCGCGCAGGCGTTTTGCCCGTCAAGGCTCCAAATATGCACGTGATGAACGCCAAGCACCCCGTCAATGGCGCAAAGATGCGCCGAAAGCTCGTCAATATGTACGCCCTTCGGCGTTTTTTCAAGGAAAAGATCAAGCGCTTCCTTGAGATTTCCAAGCGCGTGTACAAAAATAAAGACCGCAACGCCGATGGACATAATCGGGTCGAGCCAATAAAAATCCGTGAATTTCATCACGATGGCGCCGACAAGCACCACACCCCACCCAAGGACGTCCTCAAGCATATGCAGATTGACCGCCCTTTGGTTTAAGGACCCACCCTCGCGCGTCAAAAACGCCGCAACAAAGTTGACGATGACCCCCACGATAGCAAAAAGGATCATTCCGTTGTAGTGAATCTCCGTTGGCGTGATGATGCGAAGGACGGCGTTATAAACGACCGCCAGCGAGCCAAGCAAAAGAATGAGCGTCGTGATTACGCTTCCCACCACCGAATAGCGTGTGTAGCCGTAGGTGTAGATGCCGTCTGGCTTCTTTTTGCTTTTCTTTTCAAGAAAGAAGGATACGCCGATGCTCGCGGCATCCCCAAGGTCGTGCAAAGCGTCGGAAAGTATGGCAACGCTCCCCGTAAAAATTCCGCCAACGAACTCAAAAAGCGAAAAAAAGAGATTCAAAAGAAATGCAATTAAAATATTTTTTTCGGTTTTCATTTTCATATTGCCCCCAATCTGACAATATTATAGCATATCATTTGAAGAATTGCAAGCCCAAAAACAAAAAAAGAACCGACCGCAGTCGGTTCTTTTTTGAAAATCATTTCGTGCCGAAAAGGCGGTCACCCGCATCGCCGAGTCCGGGAAGAATATAGCCGTTTTCATTGAGGCATCTATCCATCGTGGAAACGTAGATATCGACGTCGGGGTGCGTTTCAGCGACCTTGGACACGCCCTCGGGCGCACCGATGATCGCCATAAACTTAATGTGCTTGCAGCCCTTATCCTTGAGCAGCTGGATCGCATCGCAAGCGCTTCCGCCCGTAGCAAGCATCGGGTCGATCAAAATGACCAGCTTGTCCTCAATGCCCTTGGGGAGCTTGCAATAGTAGGTGTCGGGCTTTAAGGTCTCCTCGTTTCTGCACATACCGATGTGTCCCACCTTTGCAGAGGGGAAGAGCACGTGAACGCCGTTCACCATACCAAGTCCCGCACGAAGGATCGGAACGATAACGATGGCGTTATCCTTTACGATTTTTTGCGTGCAGGTTTCAAGGGGCGTTTTGACCTCGATTTCGGTGGTGGGGATCCCGTCCTTAAGACTTTCATAGGTCATAAGCGTGGTGATCTCCTCGACCAACTCGCGAAATTCCTTCATACTCGTACGCTCGTCGCGAAGGATCGCGATCTTGTGACGGATAAGAGGATGGTCAAAAACGATGACGTTTTTGTAATCCTTCATTACTTCTGCTCCTTGTCAGCGGGCTTCTTAAACTTGTTTAGAACAACGTTTACGATGATGCCGAGGATGAGCGCGCAAGCGATCGAGGTGATGGTCACCTTGCCGATTGCCATTGCCATACCGCCGATACCGGGGATGAGGATCGCCGATACGGTAAAGAGGTTTGCGTTGTCCTCAAGGTCAACCTTTTGGATCATCTTAAGACCGGAAACTGCAATAAAGCCGTAAAGGGTGATGCAAACGCCGCCCATCACGCATCCGGGAATGGAATCGAGGAATGCAACGAAGGGAGATACGAAGGAGATGAGGATCGCCATAATAGCCGTTGCCGTGATGGTAGCGACCGATGCGTTACGGGTGATCGCGACACAACCGACCGACTCACCGTAGGTGGTGTTGGGGCAACCGCCGAAGAATGCACCTGCGATGGAGCCGACACCGTCGCCAAGGAGCGTGCGGTGCAGACCGGGCTCCTCAAGAAGGTCCTCGTCAATGATGCTGGAAAGGTTCTTGTGGTCTGCAATATGCTCTGCAAACACAACGAACGCAACGGGAACGTATGCAACAGCAACCGTTGCAAGGTAGCTCCACTCGAAATCAGCGAAGCCCTTGAATGCCTTAACGAAGGAAAATTCGGGAAGCGAAAGGAAGGTGGTGAACTTCACGCCGTCAGCAACAAGTGCCGTAAAGGGAGCAAAGTCGATGACCTTGAGTGCGTCAACCCCTGCGGCATAGCCGATCACGGTGAAGACGAGCGCCAAAGCGTAGCCTGCGAGTATACCGATAATAAAGGGGATGAGCTTTGCCATTTTCTTGCCGTAGGTAGAGCAAAGAACGACAACGATAAAGGTCACAAGCGCGCAAACGAGCGAAACCCAGATGTTGCCCGTCATAACAAACGCGCCGTTTGCATCCTTAGGTCCGTAGGAGAACACGTCGTTGATTGCCGCGCCAGCCAAAGAAAGACCGATCAGAGCAACCGTCGGGCCGATGACCGCTGCGGGCATCAGCTTGTTGATCCAAGCAACGCCAACGAACTTGATCACGAGAGCGATCACAACGTACACAAGACCTGCACAGATCGCACCGATCAAAAGACCGAGGAAACCCAGGCTTGCCGTTGCGGCACCCGCAAATGCGGCACACATCGATGCGATAAACGCAAAGGACGAGCCGAGGAATACGGGGCTACGGAATTTTGTGAAAAGCTGATAAACTAAAGTACCTACACCTGCGCCGAAGAGCGCTGCGGATGCGGACATACCGTTGCCCACGATTGCGGGAACGGCGATTGTCGCCGCCATAATTGCAAGCAGCTGCTGAATAGCAAAAACGATCAGCTTGCCAAAAGGCGGTCTTTCGTGGATGTCATAGACAAGATTCTTAGCCATTTTTCTTTCCCTCCAAAAAATTCGGGTTTTAGAAAAACCCGTGGTCAAAAAGTATTATACTACTTTTGTCGAGAAAAGTCAATCACTGTCAACCATTTTGCGAAGGGAATTTTAAAAAATAAATTCGCACTTTAACAAAACACAAACAAAACAAAAAACAATCAAAAACAAACCGCCCATATAATAAAACCGTAAAAAACAAAAACGATAAGAGAGGTATTCAAAAATGAACAAGAACGATCAGAAATTTATGGCACAGAAGATCCGCACGCAGTATATGGAAAAGGAGTCTTCTGAGCTTGACGAGCTTCGTGCACTCGACAAAAAGGTAAAGCGTCCCGCAAACGTATTCGCCTACACCTTCGGCAGCATCGGCGCCGTCGTGATGGGCGCGGGTATGAGCCTCGTGATGACGGAAATCGGCGCGATCCTCGGGATGGGGAGCACCACGGCGCTCGGCATCGTGATCGGCGTTTTCGGAATGCTGATGGCGCTCGTAAATTATCCCATTCACAAGAGATTCCTCGCCGCACGCAAGAAGAAATACGGCGAAGAGATCCTCGCACTCAGCGAAAAGCTTATAAACGACTAAAAACATAAAATAAAAAGGAGAAAAACTACAATGGGTATTAAGGCATTTTTCAAGAAAGCATTCGGCGATATGAAGGAAAGCACCAAGGCACAGCACGAGGTAGACAAGGCAAATTTTGCCGCAGCAAAAGCAGAGGCAAAGGCAAATTTTGAAGAAGCAAAAATGTCCCCCTCGCAAAGACAGGAAAAGATGCAAGCCGAGCGCGATGCACAGATCGCGGCAGCCAACGAGCGCAAGGCGGCAGCAGATGCACGCATTGAGGCAGCAAAGAAGAAGTAAAACAAAAAGGGTGATTCCTTTAGGCATAAACGCAAACAAAAACAGATAAGAAAAGCAAAAGCGCAGCTTTTCCTAAAAACAAAGCAATTCTTCTAGGCTAAGGTTGAAAACCTTGCGGTTTTCTCCGCTATGATTCAATTTTTGTTGCGCTTCCTGAAACATAGTCGAAATGCGCGCAAATCGCAGATTTGCTTCATTTCTCCTTGTTTCAGTTAAGCACTTCACAAAACCAGTTATCAACTGCTTTTGTTCGTTTACTTTTTCCGTTCTCTTTGCTCGACGTATGTATATACGCCTCACGCTCGAGAACGAAAAATTCTGCGCAAAATCCGCCTACGCCTCGGCATAGCATAAGAATTCAGCAAAACAGGTGTTTTTGCCAAAACACAAAAAAACCGATTTCGCAACGAAATCGGTTTTTTGCTGAATTCCTAATGAGAAGTCTTTTTTGCAAACAAACATTTACAAATCAAGGAAGATCGATGGGCTCGATCTCAATGAGATAGGTGGTAAAGACGGGGAGCGAGAGGTAAGCGGAAAACGCGCCCGACGTGAAGATCTCCTCGCGCACGGGCGTCATATCGTGCGCCTCGTCTAAAAGGGAATAGGTCACGCGCACGGGACGGGCGGGGGCACGGAAAGTGAGCTTCACTTCCTTTTTGGGGGTGGCGTCGTCCTCATCGTAGTGGGTGACGAGGAGCGCGTGCTTTCCCTCGCCGTTTGTAGCGGCGAGCGTGTATACGCCGTCCCTTGACTCCGAGGGGCACTCGGTGCCAAGCGCCGCAAGGCGGGAGAACGCCGATACCGTGTAGTAGGTCTTAAGGCACTCGTAGCTCTCGGTCGCGAACATTCCGTTCATTGCCGAGGGGCGCGCGTCGTAATACATTAGCATATCAAGGAGGTGCGAGGACTGCGCCGCGCACATTAGGGCGCACTGGAAAGCGGCGCCCTTAAGCCCCTTTTCCGATGCGAGCGAATAGCGCCAATCGTCCCCCGACCAGCCGCGAACGTAGTTGTACTCGTTGAGAATGGCCTCGGCTTGCTTTCCGAAGTACTCGTCCGCCTGCGCTCTGCCGCGTGCGAGCGTTTCAAGAAAGTCGCCGACGCTGTTTCCGTACCAATGGTAGGAATAGAAGTCGAGGAAAACGCCCTCGTCGGGGAATTTGGGCAAAAGCCGTTCCACGGGCGACCAAACGGACGCCATCGCGGGACCGCCGATCTTAAGATGCGGGAACTTTTCCTTTAGGTATTTGGCGGTGACGAGGAAGAATTCGCGGAACGCTTCAAAGGTCCCCTGCCAGCAAGGGTAACTTCCGTCCCCGTTTTTGCAGTCGGGCTCGTTCCAGATCTCCCAATATTCAATGTCAAGGGTATAGCCGTCCGCCCAGCCCTCGGTATAGTGGCGAATGATATGCTCGCAAATGCGCGCCCATTTGAGATAGTCCTTGGGGGGATAGGTGCCGTGTTTATAGCCGTGCTCAATGGCGGCACCGAGGCGGTAAAAGACCTTGGTTCCCGCAGAAATTGTGTCAAGCACGTAGGTATCCGTCGGACCGAATACGTAGGACGCGGGATCGTTTTCGTCCGCGTCAAAGTTCTTGAAGATGCGATGCACGTCCACCGTATGCTCGCCGCCGTATCCCGTAAAGAAGGATGCGTCGTGGTTGCGTGCGTAGGGGATGTGTGCCGCCTCGTATGCGGCAAAGTTGCCCCGAATGCCGCGCACCCGCGAGCCCGCAGGTCCGTTGTTGACGGCGTTCATCGGTGCGATTTTGCCGATTTTCTTTGTAAGGTCAATGTGAAGAGCGGTCATATGCTTCTCCTATAAAGACGGCGAGGACGTGTCCTCGCCGTAAATTTTAATCCTTGGCAAGTGCGTTTGCCTGTTTTTTGTATGCCTTGAATGCCTCGGTGTAGGTGCGGTGTGCTTCCTCGTTTGGGAGAAGCACCGTTTGCTCGGAAGCAAAGCGGCGATAGGCGCTCTCGGCGTCGGAATACAGCCCTGCGCCAAGTCCCGCAAGCAGTGCCGCGCCCACGCAAGCAAGGTCGGGGAGCTTGGGCGTGCGAACGGGAAGCCCCGAAACGTCGGCAAGCATCTGCGCCCAAACGGGGCTCTTGGATGCGCCGCCCGTTAAGACGATGCCCGCGTCGCTCGGCTTGGTTTTAAAGGCTTCCATAAACCAAAGGATCTGGAACACGACGCCTTCCATCACGGCGCGCGCCATATGGAACACGTCGTGCGAGAGGTCGAGCCCTGAAAATGTTGCCTTTGTGAAGCGTCCCGCTTCCCATTTGCCCGAGAAGGGGAAGAAGAACAATCCGTCGGCGGCGGCTTGTCGCTTTGCCGCCTCGGTGTCCAGCATTTTGAAGTCGATGAGCGTTCCGTCCGTATGGAACGCGACGTTCTTTCGGAGCCATTCGAGGCACACCCCGCCCGACGAGAGCGAGGCAAGCGAGCCCCAAAGCCCATCTACGGCGGCGACCGATTGGGCAAGCCCACTTTCAAAGTCGGGAGATGCGCCGATGGCGGTCACCACCCAGCAGGTACCCGAGCCGATGAGGATGTCCCCGTCCTTAAGTGCGCCCGCGCCCAGCGCTACGGCGTATTGGTCGTGCGCGCCCGAGATGAGAAGCGTGTCCGTCGAAAGACCGAGAAGCGCCGCCCCCTCGTCCGAGAGGTTGCCGATGACCTTGCCCGACGGCAAAAGCGCGGGGAGCTTTTCCTCGACGACGCCCGCAAAGGCGAGAAGGTCCTTGTCGTACGCGCCCTCTCGAATGTTTGCGAACTGGTTGATGCCTGCGTTGGAAAGGTCGACGGCGGCGCGCCCCGTCAGGCGAAGCGCGATAAAATCGGGAACGGTGAGAAAGCGTGCCGTTCTTTCAAAGAGGTCGGGCTCATTTTCCTTTAAATGGCGGGCGGTGAGAAGCGGAAGCCCGCGACCGAGCTTCCAGCCCGTTTTTTCGTAGAGGGAGAGCGGGTCGCCCACTTCCTTGAGGTAGGTGTCGCGCTCCGAAATACAGCGGTGGTCGTTCCAAACGATGGCGGGGCGCAGGGGCGTGCCCGCTTCGTCCGTGGGAATGAGCGTTCCCCCTTGGGTGGAGAGCGACATCGCTACCACCCTGCCGTCTTCGGGGAGAGAGGCGCACACCTCGCGCACCGTTTGGGCGACGGCAGAAAGATAGTCCTCGGCGTCGTGCTCGCTATATCCCACCTTTGGGGTGGAGAGGGTGTATCCGCGGTAGGCGTGGGCAATGGGTGCGCCGTCCTCGGAGAAGAGGATGGTTTTGGTGCCTGTCGTACCAACGTCGGTACCGAGCAAATATTTTTTCATATCTTAAATATCCTTATCCTCAATGCCGCAGTGCCAGCTCTTAAAGGGCTTTGCTACCGCCTCGGATACGTAGCAGGTGCCCTTGCCAAGACGCATAATGGACGCGGGGCACTCCATTGAGATGGGACCGTACAGCTCAAGGCGAGAGATCATTCTCTGCCAGGACGAGCCGTCGGGATTGACGAAGGTGTGAAGCTCAAAGCGCTCCTTGGCGGACGCGATATCGCGCGGACCGATGGTGGCGGCTCTCGGCGGTACAGCCCACACGTCACCCGATGCACCCATCGGGGAGAAGAGCGAGTTTTCGCAGATGGTGAGGGGCACCTCGGACACGAGGCGCGAGCCGAGCTTTAAGAACTCGTCAAGCGAGTCTGCCTTAAATTCGGGGCAACCGGGGTCAATAAAGGCGGTGTGTCCCGGCCAACCCGTTGCGGAATATACGACGTCAACGCCGCCGCCCGAAATCTCCTCAATGATGGAGGAGTACACGCCCTCGCCCTTGTTTTCGTTGGTAAAGACGTGCCAGTTTTCCACGTCGGGGCGCAGATCCTCGCGGATGCGTCCGTAGAAGTGGTTGCGGAAGGAATAGCCAAGTCCCGCGCCGTAGGTGAGGGGGGCGACGTTGCCGTCCTCATCCGCCCACTCGTCCATTGCAAAGGCGTGCACGTTGCGCGCGGATACGTTGAACTTGTTGAGCATCTCGGCGACCGCGGAGTACGCGGCGGGCCACTGGTTGGGGCAGATGATGGTGAGGCGGGTGTCGTTTAGGTCACTCATCAGAATGCGGTAGAAGAGGTCTTGGACCATACAGAGCGTCGGGTCCAGCACCACGCGCACGGAAAAGCCGTTTTCGTTGGTGTATTCCATATCCTCGCGCTTGATGTTTCTTACGCGCTCAAGCTCCTCAAGAGGGAGATTTGCGTGGGGAAGGAAGGACGCGGGGTGAAATTTAAATTCATCGTAGAGAGCCATAGTTTCTTTCCTCCAAAAGTGTTTTCGTTATTGCCAAAGGTCTTCTTTTGCGAGCTCGGAGAAGTCGCCGTCACGGAAGCCTGCCGCCTTTAGGTAAACGCCGATCTCCTCGCGGTGGTCAGAGAGGTAGCCGCCGTGCTTATCCGAGCCGTAGGTCACGCGCACGCCGCTCTCAAACATAAAGCGCATAAACTCGGCGTATTGGTAGCGGAACTTTTCGCTCGTTTCGCGTGCGTGAAGCATATCGCGGTTCATCTCGACATACTTGCCGTTTTCCTTGAGGGCGGCGGCAAGCTCCTCGTGCATCGAATGGGGAATGACCGAGAAATCCTCATACCAGAGCGCAAGCCCGTGGTAATAGGGGTGACCGAGGATGGTGGTGCGCTCGTCGCACGCGAGATACATCTGCATACGGTGCCAAGCGTCAATGTTTTCCTTCATATCGCGGAAATTACAGCCGGGCGTGTCGATATACCCGTGTGCGGCGGCAACGGCGTACTGAACGCCGAGCGCCATAAGCTCTTCCTTGCTTGCCGCCATCTCAAAGCCGTAGGGCGAGGGGGCAGAGGGATAAACGAAGCCCTCGGGGTCGTAGCCCTTGAGGTCGGGGTGGGTCACGTAAAAGTCGTAAAGCGGCTTTGCAATGGGCGTCAGCTCCACGCCGAGAAGCAGGGTGGGGTGGTCCTTTTGCATACGCTTCACGTATTTTGCGGATTCCGCAATGTGGTTGCGGAACTTCGTGTTGTTGAGGTTAAAATGGTCGGTTACGCCCACCTGACGGTAGCCGCGCTCCTCTGCCACGGAAACGATGGTGGAAAGGGGAAGCCAAGCGTCGTAGGAGTAAAGGCTGTGAATATGTAGGTCGGAATGGATCATACCGTTCGCCGCCTTATTCGTTTACGTATTCCACGGGGGGATAGGAGAGTGCCTCGCGCACCTTGTCCCAGCGCGCCGCGTGGTCGCCGCCGTCGGGGTCGTCGAGCAAAACGGGAAGAAAGCCCGCGTCAAGATAGGTCTTGATGGCGGCAAGACGCTCGTCGTCCGTGCGAAGCTCTACCGTTTTCATTTCTCTTTCCTCTAACATCTCGAGTACGTGCGCGAGCATTGCGTGCCCCAGCCCCTTGCCGCGAATGGCGGGGTCGGACGCGACCATATGCACGAGCCCCACGCCCTCGGGCGTGGCAACGGCGGTTGAGGTGGCGGCGTATCTTCCCTCGCTGTCCACGACGAAGAAGCAATCTCTCTCGGCGACGATGTTCGGGAAATTGCGGATCGTTTTGTCAAAGATCTCGCGATCGGCACCCGGTACGAGCCCGAAATTACAAAGGCGTACCCACTCGTCGACCGCCTTGTCCG
>JAZSBJ010000017.1:0-2779 GCA_045602305.1 Eubacteriales bacterium
GATTACCTGGTTGTCAGCGTCAAGAGCCATTCTCGTGCAATAGCCCTCGGTCATCTCAAGGTAACGAACGCCCTTTGCCTTGGTTCCGTACATCGTACCAACCATAGAACGCTCACCCTTACCAAGGTCTTCCATACCCGCGCCGATGACAAGACCGCCCTCGGAGAATGCGGACTGGCTTCTACCGTATACGATCTGAAGGAAAAGCTCACGCATTGCGGTGTTGATGGCGTCGCAAACGAGGTCGGTGTTGAGCGCCTCGAGAAGCGTTTTGCCGGGAAGGATCTCTGCTGCCATAGCGGCGGAGTGGGTCATACCCGAGCAGCCGATGGTTTCAACGAGGGCTTCCTCGATGATGCCGTCCTTTACGTTGAGGGAAAGCTTGCACGCGCCCTGCTGAGGTGCGCACCAGCCCACACCGTGGGTGTAAGCCGAGATGTCGGTGATCTCCTTTGCCTTTACCCACTTGCCTTCTTCAGGAATGGGCGCGGGACCGTGCTTGGGTCCCTTGGCAACGATACACATGTTTTCCACTTCTTTGGAATAAACAAGTTCTGCCATTGTTGTATCTCCTTTTTTAAAATTAACTTATTTTACGATCTCGCCGTAAACCTCGCCTGCGGCGCCTGCGGCGTTGCACTCATCGGTGTCGATGTGCATTGCAAGAGCGAACTTATCGCTGACACGGACGACGACATCATCAAAGATGAGGGGACGGGCGGTGTCAAGCTTTACCTTGACGATCTCCTTGTCCGAAACGCCAAGCTCCTTGGCGTCTGCGGGGGTCATATGAATGTGGCGCTTTGCAACGATGACGCCCTCGGAAATCTCAACGACGTTGTCACCAACCTTGATGGTGCAGCCGGTGGTGCCGGCAATGTCGCCGCTTTCGCGAACGGGTGCCTTTACACCCAGCGTGCGTGCGTCGGAGAGCGAGATCTCCACCTGGCTTGCAGGACGCGCGGGACCGAGAATGCTCATCTTAAGGCTGCCCTTAGGACCGATGACCTCTACCTTTTCCTCGCAAGCGAACTGACCGGGCTGAGAGAGATCCTTCTTGTTCGTAAGGGTGTAGCCCTTGCCGAAAAGCGTGTCGATCGCCTCTTGGGACAGATGCACGTGGCGCGCAGAGGTTTCCACAAGAATTTTGCTCATTGTTATATCTCCTTTGATTTTTATAATACCGTCGTAGTGAGCCTATTTTTGCGCTCATATCATTGTAACATAAATTTTCGCAAAAGTAAAGTTTAGAAGCAAAGAAATTTGTAAAAAATAAAAGAAAATTAAAATTATTTTGGGAAAGGGACGAAGCTATGGAAAAGGAAGCAGAAAAAGAAGGGTGCGAGCAGGAGATTGAAAGCCTTGGTGTGACGAAAAGCAAGGACGGTGATATCTTTTGCCTTTCCATCATCGGGGAGATCGAGGGACACGGTGTGCTTGACAGCACGCGCAAGGCAACCAAATACGAGCATCTTTTACCGCTTCTCTTCTCTCTTGAGGTGGATGCTGAGACGCGCGGCGTTTTGATCCTACTCAACACGCTGGGCGGGGACGTTGAGGCGGGGCTTGCGCTTGCTGAGGTGATCGCATCGATGAAAAAGCCCACCGTTTCCCTCGTGTTAGGGGGCGGGCATTCCATCGGCGTTCCCTTGGCGGTCGCGGCGCGGCGCTCCTTTATCGTTCCGTCGGCAACGATGACGGTGCATCCCGTTCGTACGGGCGGCCTCATTCTTGCCGTGCCGCAGAGCTTTGACTATCTCGAACGGATGCAAAACCGCATCGTGCGATTCGTTGTCGAGCATTCGGGCGTGGACGAGGCGCGCTTTCGCCGTATGATGATGGCGACGGATACGCTTGCCAACGACATCGGCACGCTCCTTGAGGGAGAGGATGCGGTAGAGTGCGGGCTGATCGATGCGGTCGGCGGGCTTAAGGAAGCCATCGCAGCGCTTGAGGAAATGATAGCGGAGAGATAAAAAAGGCGGCATTGCCGCCTTTTTTCTAGAGGTCCCGGTTTGCCAAGTTGAAAATTCTCTTTCCCTTTCGTTTGGCATATCGATAGGATTTATATGCACCGCCCCAGTCGCGCTCTACAAAAGCAATCACAAGATCTGCCTTTTCTATCATCCATTGATTGCGATACGAGATCGCAAAGCGAAGCGGCTTGTTCTCAATTGCGGGATATAGAATCTCGTCGTACCTGTCCTTCTCCAAGAAAAGAACTTTTTTTTGATATTGCTCTGTAATATATGGTGTAATGAAAATAAGCCGCGTGTCTATATGCATTTCCTTGTATTTTTTACAAGCAGCGAACGCAAATTCGTCGAAGGCGCCGTATCCCCCAAGATAAAAGTCAATCGATTCTTGGCAAGCCACTTGATCAAAACAATCCAAAAGTCTATTTTCCATCTCTTTTGTGCCCACGAAGGTAGCGTGCCCGCAAAAGGTTATTATCATATCTCCCTCCTTAAGTAGGTTTACCTTCATAGATTATATCACAGCTTCGCTTAAAATGCAAGAAAAAGATGTAGGTATACCTTCTTATAATTTTAAGAGCAAGTTGATAGAATAATATTGCAAGAAAAACGAGGAGGTGGGATAGTGACTGTCAACGACGCCGTTGCAAAAAGAATTACCGATCTGCTCAAGGAAAAGAAAATGTCACAATACCGTTTAGAACAAAATTCCGGCATACAGCACGGAAGTATGCAGTGTATTATGAACGGACGAAACAAAACGGTTACGTTCAGCACCATTCTTTTGCTTGCCAAGGGATTTG
>JAZSBJ010000018.1:0-9558 GCA_045602305.1 Eubacteriales bacterium
GGAAGGCGAGATCGAGCAGATCCTCGATGCCTCGGCACAGAGAATTTTTGACATCGCGCAAAAGCAGGACTCCCGCGAGTTCAAGCACATCCGCGAGGTGATGCAGGACGTATATCGCCAGCTTCAAGAGCTTTCGGAAAACCCCGACCAAATTTCGGGCGTCCGCACTGGCTTTTCGGCGTTAGACTCGGTGCTCGTACAGCTCGGCAAGGGCGACCTTGTCCTCATCGGTGCGCGCCCCGGTATGGGTAAGACCTCTTTTGCGATGAACATTGCGGTCGAGGTCGCCAAGAACACGCATAAGAAGGTGGCTTGCTTCTCGCTTGAAATGTCGGCAGAGCAGCTAGCGCTCCGTATGCTTGCGAGTGAAGCGCTCGTGGACAGCCGTTCCTTGCGTAGCGGCAGAATTCTGCCCGAGGATTGGCAACGCTTGGCAGACGCGACGAATATGCTTGCCGAGTGTGACATTTTGATCGACGACACCACGGGCATCTCACCCACCGATATGAAGGCGAAGCTCCGCCGCGTGGAAAATCTCGGTATGGTGGTCGTGGACTATTTGCAGCTGATGCAAAGCGGAAGAAACATCGACAACCGCGTCCAAGAGGTCAGCGATATTTCCCGTAACTTAAAGATTATGGCAAAGGACCTCGGCGTTCCTGTGCTTTGCTGCGCGCAGCTCTCGCGCGGTCCTGAGTCCAGAACCAGCAAAAAGCCGATGCTTTCCGACCTTCGTGACTCGGGTGCCATCGAGCAGGACGCCGACATCGTTCTTTTCCTATACCGTGACGAATACTATAAGGAAAGCGATGCCTCGGCGGCAAAGGCGGCGGCAGAGGCAGCCAATACGGCAGAGATCATCGTGGCGAAAAACCGTCACGGTGCCGTCGGTTCCGTCACGATGGGCTGGAACGCCCAATTCACCAAGTTCCGCACCCTCGACGAAACGGATCGCGTAGAGCCGTGACGGGGAGTGCCTATACCCACGCCGTAACCGCCCTTCGCACTTCGCTCGGCGGGGAAGAGATGCGCCCTCACCTAAAGGACGGAGCACTCGTCGCTCTTTCCGGGGGCAAGGACTCGGTTTTGCTTTTGACGCTGTTTGCCGACTTTGCCCGTGAGAACGGGATCCCCCTTGCGGCGCTTCATCTGCACCACGGCATTCGTGGGGAAGAAGCCGACCGCGACGCGGCGTTTTGCCAAGCGCTTTGCGAGCGCTTGGGCGTCCCCCTCGTGCTTTGCTATGCGGACATTCCCGCTTTGGCAGAAGCGCGTCGAGAGGGCATTGAGGAAACGGCACGCCGTGAGCGTTACAGACTTCTTTTTAAAGAAGCCGCCAAGCGCGGCTATCGGGCGGTCTTGACGGCACACACGGCAACCGACCACGCCGAAACGGTGCTTCTCCACCTTTTGCGTGGCGGCGGTGGACGCGCACTTTGCGGCATTCCCGCCGTGCGTCCCTTGGGCGACGGATGCACCCTGCTTCGTCCCCTGCTTTCCCTAACGGCGCAAGAGGTGCTTTTGGCGCTTGACGAAAAAGGCATCCCTTATATGCTCGATAGCACAAACGGCGACACCGCCTACCATCGCAACTATTTGCGCCACGAGATCTTGCCGCGCCTCTCGTCCTTGACCCCGTCCCCCGAGCGCGCGCTTGCGCGTATGACGGAGAACCTAAAAGAGGATATGGCGCTCCTAGATGAAATGGCAGAGAACGCCTTCGCGGAAGCGGAACGGGAAGACGGTGTTGACGCCGCCCTCTTTTCTACGCTCCCGGCGGCGCTCAAATACCGCGTATTTCGCCTTTTCTACGATAGGGAAGTCCCCTTGGCGGCAAAGCCCGAGCGTGTGCATATCGAAGCGCTTTTTGAAAGGCTCGCGCGCGACGGTGACTTTTCGATTTCCTTCCCCGACGGCGTGCGCGTATCGCGTGAGCGCGGCGTTCTTCTTTTGGATGAGGAAGAACCCTTTTCCCATCCCAAAACGCCCCTAAAGCTCGGATGCAACCGTCTAGCAGACGGCGGCTTGCTTTGGATCTTGGATGAAAGTTCCACGCCGCTTCCCCAAAATGTTTACACTTTATCTACACAGCGCTCCCTCGCGTCTGCTACAATAGAGGGCGAGCTTTACGTGCGCTCTCGTGAGGCGGGCGACGCCTATCGCTACGGCGGTATGACGCACAAGCTGAAAAAAATGTTTTCCGACCAAAAAATTCCGCGGCGAATGCGCGCGCATTTGCCCGTTTTGTGTGACGGTCGCGGCATCCTTTGGGTGCCGGGCTTCGGTGTGCGTGAGGACGGCTTAACACCGTCGAACACCCTCACCGCCGTCTATCTTTCCAAAGAGGACGGGGCACACCTTTCCTTGGACGTGAAGGCTTAAGAATACTACCCCGCGCGCTCCCGTTTGAAGAGGGCGCTCAGAAAGGAACGGTTTTCAGGTAAATGAAGATCAGCATTAAAAATATTCTGTTGCTCGTAGCCATCATTCTTTGCTTTGCATTGATGGCGACCGTGTTTAACGGATACGGCAACACGGCAAAGAACTTGACCTACGGAGAGGTCCTCGCATATCTTGACGAGGGACGCGTAGAGAGCTTTGTCATCGACGCCGACGGCGTCACGATGACGCTCAAGGTCCGCGAGGTCGACGATAAGGGCGACCCCGTGATAAAGGACGGCAAAGAGGTCTTAGCCTCGTACACCTACCGCCTTGCCAATTACGTACAGATCGAAACCATTGAGGCAAAGGCGCAGGCGGCACTCGATGCGGGCACGCTCAATTCCTACAACTACGAAGCCCCCGCCGAAACCCCTTGGATCCTTTCCTATCTCCCCTATATCCTGATTGGCATTGGCCTTATCGCGTTGATCGTGATCACGGTGCGCGCGTCCTCGGGCAAGGGCGGGAAAATGGGCTCCTTCTCCCGCGCAAAGACCAAAACGGCAGACGATGCCAAGAACCCCGTCAAGTTCGCTGACGTTGCGGGCGCTGATGAGGAAAAGGAAGAATTAAAGGAAGTCGTCGAGTTCCTTAAGGCACCCGAAAAATTCGTGCGCCTTGGCGCGCGCATTCCGCGCGGTGTGCTTCTCGTCGGCCCTCCCGGTACGGGTAAAACGCTCCTTGCCAAAGCCGTTGCAGGTGAGGCGGGCGTGCCCTTCTCCTCCATTTCGGGCTCCGATTTCGTGGAGATGTACGTCGGTGTGGGTGCGTCGCGTGTCCGCGACCTCTTTGACACCGCGCGTAAGAGCCCTGCCAGCATTATCTTTATCGATGAGATCGACGCCGTCGGCCGTCAACGCGGCACGGGACTTGGCGGCGGTCACGACGAAAGAGAGCAAACCCTAAACCAACTGCTCGTTGAGATGGACGGCTTCGGCACGCACGAGGGCGTTATCGTGATGGCGGCAACCAACCGCCCCGATATTCTTGACCCTGCGCTCCTGCGCCCCGGCCGCTTTGACCGTCAGGTCACCGTCAACTATCCCGACCTGCGCGGCAGAGAAGCGATCCTGCGCGTCCACGTCCGCAACAAGCCCCTTGAGGGCAACGTGGATCTTGAAAAGATCGCCCAATCCACCGCAGGCTTTACGGGTGCCGATCTTGCCAATCTTCTTAACGAAGCGGCGCTTCTCGCGGCGCGCCTAGGCAAGAGCCTCATCGGTATGGATGAGATCGAAAAGGCGACCCTTAAGGTAATGGTGGGCACCGAGAAAAAGACGTCCCGCCTCTCCGAAAAGGAAAAGCGCAACACGGCGTATCACGAGGCAGGTCACGCGATCCTCTCGCATATCCTTCCCACGCAGGACCCCGTGCGCCGCATTTCCATTATCCCTGCGGGCCGTGCGCTTGGCTATACGCTCAGCGTTCCCGAGCAGGATAAGTTCAGCGTCTACAAATCCGAGCTTTGCGAGCAGATCGCAATGCTTCTCGGCGGCAGAGCCGCAGAGGAGATGATCTTTGGCGACATCTCGGGCGGTGCCTCGAACGACATTCAGCGCGCCACCCATATCGCGCAAACGATGGTCACCCGTTACGGTATGAGCGATTCTCTCGGCACCGTGCTTCTCGGCGGCGATCACAGCGACGCTGAGATCTTCCTTGGAAGAGATTTCAATTCGAGCAAGAACTACTCGGACGAAACGGCACGCCTGATTGATATGGAGATCAAGCGCTTTATCGACGAGGGCTACGCCTTGGCAAAAAAGGTGTTGACCGAGCATATCGAAAAGCTGCACTTCATCGCGGCATACCTCACCAAATACGAGGTGATGGACGGCGAGCAGTTTGCTTACGCGATGGCAAACGACGGCGTTACGGATGAGGACCTGCTTGCTATGGTCGACAAGCGCCGCCGCCAAAGCGACGAGGAAAACCGCATCGCTGAGGAAGACGAAAAAGAGGTGCTTGACGAGAGTGTCGACGCACTCCCCGACCTTCCCGACGAGGGTGCCGACGGTACCGCAGAGGAAAGCGGAGAAGCAACCGAATAATTTTGAAAACGCAAAAGCACCCGAGGAGATCCTCGGGTGCCTTTATACTTTATGGAAGAATTTTTGCGTTTCGGAAGGCTTCCGCCAACGTATCGACGCTCTCCACGGTGGAAAGGTATCTGCGGCGGGAAGCAGGAAGCACGGTCACACCGCCTTGCTCCTTGGCGGGCGTCCTTTCGCCCCCTAACTCATCCTCGCAAAGAAGACCCGTCAAGGGGAGCGAGAAGGTCTTATCCTCGCCCTGATACCAATATACCGCGTAGCTTTTGTTTTTACGGGTAAAGGTAAAGGCGTAAAGTCCCTCGGGCGTTCCCTCGACCTGCGTGTACGGCGCCATTTCGTATTCGCCCGCTTCGTTGATGAGAAGCGTGTACTCGTCCTTGGTACGAAGGAGCTTTTTCCTTTCTTCCGTCAAGAAGCCCGACTGCTTTGCGTCCTCCCAACGGCGAAGCACCTCAAGCACGTCGTCGTTGCGCGGGTTTTCATCAAAGGGGGCAAAGCTGTAGGTTGACATCGTTGCCGCGCAGTCCCAAGCGGCGGCACGGCTCATTCCGTACTCATAGGTGTCGGGACGGGTGTCCTTGCAGTAGCCCCACCAGCCGAAGTTTAGACGGGTGAAATTCTGCTTCATCAAGGGCGCCTCGTGCACGGGGTGCTTGTCGATCATCTCCTTAAAGATCTCGGTCGGGAAAATGTCAAAGGCGTTGGCACCGCTGAGCATATGCCAGCTGAAATGCGTCTTTGCCGCGCCCTCGCAGAAGATGGGGGCGGGAGAAAATTTCTTGTATACGCGGTACTGCGCGTTGGCAATATGGAAAGAGAAGGGGGCGTTCGTGCCCTCGCTGCCGTCAAAATAGGCAAACTCAAAGCCAAGCGACCAAGCTTTGGCAAGCTTTTCGGCGATCTCGTCCATAAGGTCGGTTTCTTGGTCGAGATAGAGGGTGGTCGTGCCGTACTCGGACGCATCGAGAACACCGCCAATCTGCCCCTTTTCGTGGGGAACGATGGTCGTATCGAAATGTCCGCGCACGCAGCCTGTAAAGGTGTAGGGCGGCTCTGTGGTATAGCCCTCGTAGGAGATGATCTCCCCGCCAAACTGCAAAATACGGCAGGTGGGAAAGTCCAAAGGACAACCCTGCGGATTCTGTGCCACGGTGATCGTCGTATCCTCCGTGCCGAGAGGGGAAGCAAGCGTTAAATGGCGCTTTAAGTGGAGTCTATGATCGGCAACGGGCGTGACGTAACGGCTTCGAACACCGATATGGGTGTGAAGAAAATGGAAGCCGGGGGTAATGCCTGCCGCTTTGATCTTGTCAAGCATTGCCCGCACCTTTTCGGGGTCGCCGTCAAAGGTTTCTTTAAAGTCGTAGTCGCCGTTTCGCGACCAACCGTAGTCCTCAAAGAAAAGCCCCATAAAGTTCAAAAGCATCATACGGAAGCCCGCCTGCTTTGCGTACCCGATGTGCCTGTCTAGGTTTTCGGGAGTGACGTAGGAAGCCCAATAGATGGACGCATTGATGCGGTCGTTTTCTCTGCGGCTCTTGACGCCGCGGGGAAGATCGTAATCCTCTTCAATCTCGTCGATCACGTCAAGAAGCGCATCCCCGCCTGCGGCGGCAACGAGGGCAGCTTCACATCCCTTAAGAAGAATATCTCTGTGGGCATCCGCCGTTAAAACGCGATGATCGCGGCGCCCCTCGGAGTCGATCTCGGCGTGCGGCGAGGTAGCAAGCACGCATACGGCAGTCTTTTCGTCCCACATCGCGTTCAGCCATTCGCCGAAGTTTTCCTTTTGCTTGACGGGGAGCGCGCAAAGACGGAAGGAAAGCACGGGGGGCGTATCCATACGCAGCCCCTCGTAATCGGCAGGATGTACGATGAAATCTTCTAATGTAAAGGTGATGTAGCGGGGCGCGACCTTGACCTTAACGACCGCCTCAAAGGGCGTAATATCAAAGCCAACGATCAATTTCCCATCCTCAAAACGCACGCGGTTTGCGGGGAAGGTGGTCTTTTTATTCATATGGATGAGCTTGATCTCGTTGTTGTAGGGGCGCTCTTGGGTCACCGAAAACAAGGGCGTCGGCTCTCCCGTGTACAAAAGCTCCTCGTCGGTTGCTTTGAGGAGCAGGCTCGTTGCTCTGCAGGCTTCGTCTATCAAAAGACGGAAACGCTCATTTTCCAAAACGATGTGTGCCATAGCGGTTTCCTTTCGGGATGAAAATGACTTGTATCAACGCATATAGTATAACAGAAAACACGGTGTTTGTAAAGGCCTTTTTTTCTTTTACAGCACAAAAAAAGCGCGTCCGCTTGGCGGACGCGCTCTCTTTTTAGAGAAACAAGCGATCAATACTTATCTCTCTTATAGTAGTGGGTGTGCAGAAGCTCGTGTGCCTTGTGGCTTCCGGGCTTCTCAAGGAACTCGTCGTAGAGCTTCTTGATCGAGGGGTTCTCGTGCGAGCGACGGAGTGCCTTGCCTGCATCCTCGTTGTAGAGGGCGGTGGCTCTGAGCGCCTTGTAGTCTACGTACAGACGGTCCTTTGCGGAAACGATAGGCTGACCGCCGCCGTTGATACAGCCGCCGGGACAACCCATAATTTCGATGAAGGTGTAATCTGCCTCGCCTCTCTTGATTGCCTCAAGAAGAGCCTTAGCGTTGCCCGAGCCCGAAGCAACAGCAACCTTGACAGCCTTGCCGCCAAGATCGATGGTTGCTTCCTTGATGCCTTCCATACCGCGTACAGCGGTGAGGTTGACATCGGCAAGCTCGTTGCCCGTTACCTTTGCATAAACGGTACGGAGAGCTGCTTCCATAACGCCGCCCGTTGCGCCGAAGATATCGGCAGCACCCGTGGAGTCACCAAGCATATCGTCGAACTTGCCGTCGGGAAGACGAGCGAAGTCGATGTTTGCGTTGTTGATCATACGGGCAAGCTCGCGAACGGTGATGACTGCGTCAACGTCCTTAAGACCGCCGACCTTGAGCTCATCTCTCTTGGACTCGTACTTCTTTGCAGTACAAGGCATTACGGAAACCACGTAGATGTTCTTGGGATCGATGCCGTTCTTTTCTGCAAAGTAGCTCTTTACGATCGCACCCGTCATCTGGTGGGGGGACTTGCAAGAGGAAAGGTTGGGAATGAACTCGGGGAAGAAGGTCTCGCAATAGGAAACCCATCCGGGCGAGCAAGAGGTGATCATAGGAAGCACGCCGCCGTTCGACAGACGCTCGATCAGCTCGTTGCCCTCTTCCATAATGGTGAGGTCCGCGCCGAAGTTGGTGTCGAATACACGGTCAAAGCCAAGACGGCGGAGCGCCGTTGCGAGCTTGCCCGTCTGAGCAACGCCCATAGGAAGACCGAATTCCTCGCCGATGGTTGCACGGACTGCGGGAGCAGGCTGAACCACAACGAACTTTTCGGGATCGTTCAAAGCGGCAAAGACGTTTGCGATCTCACTCTTCTCGGTGAGGGCGCCAACGGGGCAGGCAGCGATACACTGACCGCAGTTGATACAGGGCGTTTCTACGAGCGACTTGCCGAAGATGGAGCCGATGATGAGCTTGTCACCGCGCTGAGAGGGACCGATTGCGCCGATCTTCTGTACGTCGTTACAAGCGGCAATACAACGGCGGCAGTTGATGCACTTGCTGTTGTCGCGAACGACGGAGGGAGAAAGGGTGTCCTTCTCGTAGCTCTTCTTCTCAAGGGGCTCAAAGCGAACGGTGTCAACACCGTACTCGTGGCAGAGCGCCTGAAGCTCGCAGTTCTTGGAGCGCACGCAGGTGGTGCACTCACGGTTGTGGTTGGAGAGCAGAAGCTCAAGGTTGAGCTTTCTGTTGGCACGCAGCTTCTCGGTGTTGGTGCGAACGACCATACCTTCGCCGACCTGCGAAACGCAGGCAGCCTGCAGAGCGCGTGCGCCCTCGATCTCAACAAGGCACAGACGGCAAGCGCCGATCTGGTTGATGTCCTTTAAGTAGCAGAGGGTAGGAATGTTGATGCCTGCTTCTGCAGCTGCTTCAAGGATGGTATAATTTGCGGGTACGGTAACCTGTACGCCGTCAATGGTAAGTGTCACGGTATTCATTACTACAGTCCCTCCTTATTTCTTAATGATGGCCTGCTTGCGGCAAGAAGCTACGCAAGCACCGCACTTGATGCACTTAGAAGCATCGATGGTGAAGGGAGCGAGCTTTCTGTCGGGATAATCCGCAGGATCAAGACGGGTGATGGCATTCACAGGGCATTGCTTTGCGCAAAGACCGCAGCCGATACACTTGTCAAGCTCGATGACGTAGCTCATCAGGTTCTTACAAGCACCGGCAGGGCAACGCTTTTCGCGGATGTGTGCCTCATACTCGTCGCGGAAGTAACGGATGGTGGAAAGAACGGGGTTAGGAGCCGTCTGACCAAGACCGCAAAGCGAGTTGGTCTTAACCATATAAGCAAGCTCCTCGAGTTTTTCGATATCGCCCTCTTCGCCCTTACCCTCGGTGATGCGGGTGAGGATGTCGAGCATCTTGCGGATACCGACGCGGCAGGGCGTACACTTACCGCAGGACTCGTCAACGGTGAACTCAAGGAAGAACTTTGCAATATCGACCATACAGTTGTCCTCGTCCATAACGACAAGACCGCCCGAACCGATCATCGCGCCGATTGCGGCGAGAGAATCGTAGTCGATGTTGGTGTCAATGAGAGATGCGGGGATACAACCGCCGGAAGGACCGCCCATCTGAGCTGCCTTAAACGCCTTGCCGTTCGGCACACCGCCGCCAACACCGTAAACGATGTCGCGAAGGGGTGTACCCATAGGAACCTCAACAAGACCCGTATGCTGAATACGGCCGGAAAGTGCAAAGACCTTGGTACCCTTAGCCTTGTCCTTACCCATAGCGGCAAACCACTCGGAGCCGTTGTTGATGATCTGAGGAATGTTTGCGTAGGTCTCAACGTTGTTGATGATGGTAGGCTTGTCGAACAGACCCTTAACGGCAGGGAAGGGAGGACGGGGCTTGGGCTCGCCGCGATTACCCTCGATCGAGGTGAGAAGCGCGGTT
>JAZSBJ010000019.1:0-2467 GCA_045602305.1 Eubacteriales bacterium
GATCGCATTCCTTAACGTTCAGCTTGCCCCCCGCAACACCCGCCACGGCGTGCTTGTTGAGATGGACGGCGGGGGTGTTTTACTTCTTGGTGACAGCGGCATCGGCAAAAGCGAAACCGCCATTGAGCTTGTCAAGAGAGGTCACCGCCTTGTCGCGGACGACGCCGTGGAGATCAAACGTGTGTCGAGCAAGACCTTGGTTGGCGAAGCTCCCGAGATCATTCGCCACTACGTGGAGCTGCGCGGCATCGGCATTGTGGACGTGCGTCGCCTCTTTGGTATGGGCGGTGTCGGTATGACTGCAAAGATCGACCTTGTGATCAATCTTGAGCATTGGGAGCAGGGCAAAATGTACGACCGACTCGGACTTGACAACGAAACCGTGGACCTTTTGGGCATTAAGATCCCCTCGATCACCATTCCCGTTTGCCCCGGGCGCAACCTTGCTGTCGTTCTTGAGATCGCGGCGATGAACCACCGTCAAAAGAAGATGGGCTACAACACCGCCGAGGAGTTTAACAACCGCTTAATGCAGCAAATGGGCATTCCTATGGAATAAAACCTTTTTTGAACCGAGCCGTACGGCTCGGTTCTTTTTTTCTTCTCCTTTTCATATAGTAGGGTGAAAAACTATAAAGGAAGTGAGAGGAAGCCTATGTCGAATTTTGAAAATCGCGTACAAAAGGATCTTGTAACAGAAAGCGTATTTACCGAGTCCAACGAGGAATTTATCCTGCCCGATTATATGCCTGAGATCGGGCGCGTTTTGCGTCTTTCTGCCACGCTTCTTCCCGAGGAGCATTTCGCGGGAAGCGACGGGGTGGAGTTTTCGGGACGGGTGGAATACCGCCTGCTTTACAGCAACGGGGCGGGCGAGATCACCGAGGCGCCGCTTGAGGGGCGCTATCGCTACCGTGTGCCGAACGGGGAGCGTGCCACCGCTTGCTATACCGAGGAGAGAATAGAAAGTATGGGGGCGCGTCCTACCGCACCCCGCAAGTTAAGTATCCGCACGCGCGTTTGCGCCCGTCCGCATCTTCTTTATGAGGAAGCGGTGGGGGCAACCCTTACGGATATGCTTGGCGACGCACCTGCGGAAGCCATCCAAAGAGAGGCGTTTTTGCTTGAGCGAAGCGTTTCGTCCTCGGGGCTTTTACATAAAGAGGAGCGCTTTACCGTAGAGGACTGCTCGCCCGAGTCGCTCACTCTCATCTCTTTGCAAAGTGCTTTGCTTCCCGAAGCGACGGTGGCACACGACGGCTATCTTTCCGTGCGCGGGAAACTCGTCTTTACGCTTCTTTTAAAGAAGGGGGACGACACCCCCTTTGTCAAGCTCTGCACCGTTCCCTTTGAGGAAGAAATCACCGCCGAGGACGCGCGCGCAGAGGATGCCGTTACCCTCTCCGCCTTTTGCGGCGCGCCCGCCGTTGCCTTTGAAAGCGAGGGCGAGAACACGGCACTGCTCTTGGATGCGGAATATTCGCTTTTCTGCGTTCTGTCGCGCAACCGTTCCTTTTCCTATCTTGAGGACCTGTATGCCCACGGGGAAAGACACGAGATCTTACGCAAGCCCTTTTCTGCGGAAAGCCTAGTCGGGGCGGCGATGGGGAATTTTTCGGTAGGGGATGAAGTTCCCTTGCCTGCCGATTTTAAAGGCGAGGGGACGCTCGTTCCTCACTTTTCCCTCAAGGAAGCGGAAACGGTACACCAAGGGGAGCGTGCGGTGATCGAAGGAAAACTCGCCGTGCTTCTTTTATCCTTTTTCGGGGGAGAGAGCGATCGGTGCGAGTTGACGCTTCCCTTCCGTGTAGAGCTTCCCATTGGCAAGGCGGGCAAAGAAGGGGACGCGATTTCCTTTTCCGTCGTTCCCACCCTTGGAAGCGCGCAGGCGACGTCCGAGGGGGTGCGCCTTTCTACCGAGCTTTCCTGCGCGGTGTGCGTTTTGCGCCCCGTTTCCCTATCCTTGCCCGAGCGCGCTCTGTCCTTGGGAGAGGTTCCCTCACCCGACGCAACGACAGTTACCATCTACTACCCGACGGATGAAGATTCCCTTTGGTCGGTCGGCAAGCGCTACGCCGTTTCGATTGCTTCCCTAAAAGAGCAAAACGGCATCCCCGAAGATGAGGATGCCGCGCTCGACCTAACGAAATCGCTTGACGGTTATGCGTATCTTTTTGTGGGCGGATTATGATTCGTACGCCGTGTCGCCGCTAAGGGAAACCTCTCGGCTCTCCTCACTGATATAGGTGAGAGGATCGACCGATTCGCCCTCGTAGGTCATTTCAAAGTGTAAGTGGGATTCCTCGGCGCTTTCAATGAGTGCCGTATTTCCCACCGTGCCGAGCTTCTGCCCTGCGCTGACCGTAGCATCCTTCGTGATGCCCTCGGCAAGCGTTTTGGAGAGATTCTTGTAGATGCTGACGACGCCGTTGCCGTGATCGATAGAAAGGCATTCGCCCATTAAGGG
>JAZSBJ010000020.1:0-13091 GCA_045602305.1 Eubacteriales bacterium
ACCCACAAGCGCACCGTCATCCAAAACGAGGATACGGTCTGCCGAGGCGATGGAGCCCGTGCGCTGGCTGACGATAAAGACCGTCATATCGGACGGAAGCGATTTGAGTGCGCGGCGAAGCGCGGCGTCGGTCGCAAAATCAAGTGCCGAGGTACTATCGTCAAGAATGAGAATGTCCGCGCGGGCAACGAGGGCGCGGGCGATGGTAAGTCGTTGCCTTTGACCGCCCGAGAAATTGGAGCCCCCTGCCGCGACACGCTCGTCAAGTCCCAAGGGCTTCTCCTTCACGAAATCCTTTGCCTGTGCCATCTCGAGCGCCGCCCAAAGCTCCTCGTCCGAGGCGTCGCCTCTTGCCCAAAGGAGATTTTCGCGGATGGTTCCCGAGAATAGGCGCGGGCGCTGATCTACCACGGCGACAGCCGAAAGAAGTGCCTCACGCGAGAGCGTGCGGATGGGCTTACCGCAAAGATAAACTTCGCCATCCGTTGCGTCGTAAAAACGGGGAATGAGATGCACAAGAGAGCTTTTTCCGCTTCCCGTACCGCCGATGATGCCCACCGTTTCGCCGCGCAAAGCGGAAAAGGTGACCTTGGAGAGCGACTCATCGCCCGCACCGCGGTAGCGGAGAGAAACGTCGTCAAAGCGCACCGCCTCAGGTGCGTTTGCATTTATCGCTTCACTTCCGTAAACGATACTGCTTTGGGTATCAAGCACCTCGCCGATGCGCGACATTCCCGCCCCCGCCTTTCCAAGCAAAACGACGGTGTTGGCGAGCTTGACAAGCTCCACGAGAATTTGCGAAACGTAGTTGATGAGCGCAATGATGTCACCCGAAAGCAGGACACCGCCGTCAACGCGATGGGCGCCCACCCAAAGGATCAAAATAATCGCAGCGTTCACCACAAGATAGGTGAGGGGATTTAAGGCGGCGGCAAGACGTCCAACCTTCATTTGAGCAGAATAGAGGCGCCCGTTTGCGAAACGGAACTCCTCTTCTTGGAGCGCTTCCCTGCCAAAGGCGCGAATCACGCGCATACCGCCGAGATTTTCACGCACCTCGCCCGTTACCGCGTCAAGCGCTTTCTGTACGCGCCCGTAGCGGGGCTTTGTGAGCGCCATCATACCAAACACGATGGCGAACAAAACGACGATCGCACCGACAAAAATGAGGGCGACCTTTGCATCAATGACAAACGCCATAATCATAGCGCCGAACACGATAAAGGGACTGCGTAAAAAGAGGCGCAAGAACATATTGATGCCGTTTTGCACCTGATTTACGTCACTCGTCATACGCGTCACGAGCGTGGACGTACCAATGGTATCAAGCTCGGTAAAGCTGAGGGATTGGATCTTTGCAAGCAGGCTATGGCGAAGTCCGCTTGCCGTGCCGATGGCGGCGCGTGCGGCAAAATACTGTGCGACCACGGTGCAAGAAAGCCCAAGGACCGCCATACCCACGAGCCAAGCGAAGCGCACCAAAATATATCTACTGTCACCGCGCCCGATGCCGTTATCCACGATATCGGCAACGATCAGGGGAACGAGCAGATCAAAGCACGCCTCAAGCATTTTGAAGAGGGGGGCTATGACCGTTTCCTTTTTGTATTTTTTGATATAGGGGAGCAAATGCCGCATAAAAACTCCTCGCTCATATAGTTATCTTTAATATTTTACTATTATTTATAGGAATTGTCAAGTGAAAACGCAAAAAAAGGAACGGCAGACACACTGCCGTTCCCATAAACCGAAAAAATTATCTATCACCTGCCGCATACCAAGCATTGATATAGGCGACAAGACCGGGAATTAGGTCCTTGATGACCTTTCCCGTTGTGTTGACACAAAGGTGATACGAGCCGCCCTCGCCCCACTTTTTATCCGTAAACATCGCGCGGTAGCCGCGGCGACGCTTATCCGATTCACGCATTTTGCGAAGAAGCTGCTTGTCGGACAAATGTTCGTCCCTGCCCGCCTTGCCGCGGCAACGCGAGAGCTTCGCTTCCTCGGATGCGGTGACGAAGATGTTAAAGGGGTTCATATCTTCCAAAATAATGTCTGCACATCTACCGACCACGACGCAATCGCCTGCCTCGGCAAGCTCTCTTAAGAGCGCGTGCTCCGCACCTGCGATCTCCACCGATTGCAGCATAGCAAAATGCGGGAGCGCAAAGCTTCTGCCGATGGTCGTGGGGTAAAAAACGCGAAAATCGTTCTGCGACATATGCTCAACATAGTGGGGATCCAGTCCTTGCTTTTCTGCAACCATTTCGATGATCTGATGGTCGTAGCAGGGGATGCCCAGCGCCTCGGCGAGGCGCTTGCCAAGCTCTCTGCCGCCACTGCCGAACTCACGGCTGACGGTGATAATCTTTGCCATAGCTTTTCTCCTTAGCTAAGGTTTTTTGGAATATCAGAACGCGATGCGCTCCTCGATATACTTGCGGACCTCGGACACGGGAATACGCACCTGCTCCATCGTATCGCGGTCACGGACGGTGACGCAGTTGTCTGCGGGCGTCTTGTCGTCGCCGACGGTAGCAAAGTCAACGGTGATGCAGAAGGGCGTGCCGATCTCGTCCTCACGGCGGTATCTCTTACCGATAGAGCCCGTTTCGTCGTAATCCACGGGAAAATACTTAGAAAGCTCATCGTAGATCTCGCCTGCCTTGTCGCCAAGCTTCTTGGAAAGAGGCAGAATTGCCGCCTTGTAGGGTGCGAGCGCGGGGTGCAGGTGAAGCACTACGCGGACGTCGTTCTTTTCGGCGTCAAGGACTTCTTCGTCATAGGCATCAACAAGGAATGCAAGCGCAACGCGGTCCGCGCCAAGCGAGGGCTCAACGACGTAGGGCGTGTAATGCTCGTTGGTTTCGGGGTCAAAGTACTTCATATCCTTGCCGCTGTGGGTTTCGTGCTGACCGAGGTCGTAGTCCGTTCTGTCTGCAATGCCCCAAAGCTCGCCCCAACCGAACGGGAAGAGAAACTCAAAGTCGGTGGTCGCCTTGGAGTAGAAGGACAGCTCCTCGGGATCGTGGTCGCGCAGGCGGAGATTTTCGTCCTTCATACCGAGGACAAGGAGCCACTTGTGGCAGTAGTCCTTCCAATATGCGAACCACTCAAGGTCGGTGCCGGGCTTGCAGAAGAACTCAAGCTCCATCTGCTCAAACTCACGGGTACGGAAGGTAAAGTTGCCGGGGGTGATCTCATTGCGGAAGGATTTACCGATCTGGCAAACGCCGAAGGGGAGCTTCTTACGGGTGGAGCGCTGTACGGCGGGGAAATTGACGAAGATACCCTGTGCCGTTTCGGGACGCAGATATACGGTGTTCGTCGAATCCTCGGTAACGCCGATGAAGGTCTTAAACATCAGGTTGAACTTCTTGATGTCGGTGAACTCCTTGCCGCCGCAATCGGGGCAAACGATGCCCTTCTCTGCGATGAAGGCGCCCATTTCCTCGAAGGACCAGCCTGCGGGGTTATCGTCCGTTCCGTTGGCAAAGGCGTATTCCTCGATCAGCTTGTCTGCACGGTGACGCGCACGGCAGCTCTTGCAGTCCATTAAGGGGTCCGAGAAGCCGCCAACGTGGCCCGATGCCACCCAAGCCTGAGGGTTCATAATGATCGCGCTGTCAAGTCCTACGTTGTAGCGGGACTCCTGCACGAATTTCTTCCACCAAGCGCGCTTTACGTTGTTCTTAAACTCCACGCCGAGAGGTCCGTAGTCCCAAGAATTTGCAAGACCGCCGTAGATTTCCGAGCCGGGGAAAATAAAGCCCCGGTTTTTGCAAAGGGCTACGATTTTGTCCATAGTCTTCAGTTTGTTGTCCATCGTTGTTCTCCATTTATTTCTTGTTTTTTTATTATCTTAATTCATCAAGACGCCGTAAAGAATGCCGTTTTCCCTATGCGTGGGAAGCACCTCTCGCACCGCACCGTGGAGTGCTTCGTCCGTTTTGACGCGCACCTCGGCAAACTCTGCCGAGTGACCGTGCATTTCTTCCCCCTCGCGCGTTTCAAAAAGCACGGAAAGCGGGATCTTCGATGCGATCATCTCATCAAGATTTTCATCGCGCAAGCGGCGGGCAAGGGCAATAAGCCTTGCACTTCTCTCGTGCTTCACGCTCTCGTCCACTTGATCGGGGTAGGTGGCGGCGGGGGTGTTTTTGCGGCGTGAATATGCGAAAATGTGCATATCAAGGAAGGACGCCTTTTCGGTAAAGGCAAGCGTTTCGAGGAATTCCCTTTCCCCTTCTCCGGGGAAACCCGTCATCATATCGGTGGTAAAGCGAACGCGCGGGATCTTGGCGCGCAAGCGCGCGAGCGCCGCCTGTGCCATAGCGGCGGTGTACCTGCGCTTCATTCCGCGAAGCACGGCGTCCGAGCCGCTTTGCATCGAGATATGGAAATGAGGAACGATGCTTGCAAGCGCGGCAATGCGGTCGACAAATTCGTCCGTCATAACCTCGGGTGTGATAGAGCCGAGGCGGAAGCGAACGCCCTTGCACCGTTTGTCCAAAAGCTCTAAAAGGTCCGCAAGGCGAAACCCGTGAAGGTCAAGCCCGTAGGACGCGATCTCAATGCCCGTAAGCACGATCTCCTTCGTACCGCCTGCGATGAGCCCCAAAACCTCGGATACGACGTCCTCGGGATCCTTGGAGCGCACGCTTCCGCGCGCGCCGGGAATGGCGCAATAGGTGCATCGGCACTCGCAGCCGTCCTCAATTTTAACGTAGGCACGGGTACGGGGGGCGTGCTTCACCGTCATTTTTTCAAAGGCGGGATCGGCAAGAGGCGCGCTATCGCATACGGGTGCGGGCTTCTCGCCCCTTTCCTTTTGTAAAAGGAGCGCTTCTGCCGCCTCGGGAATCTTCATTTTTCTTTCCGTACCGCCAACGTAGGAAACACCCGAGATCCTTAAGACCTCGTCGGGCGATACCTGCGAATAGCAGCCCGTAACCATAATTACGGCATCGGGGTTTGCTTTTTGCGCGCGGCGAATGACCTGTCTTGATTTGCGGTCGGACTCCGCCGTCACGGTGCAGGTGTTGATGACGTAGACGTCTGCGCGCTCCCCAAAGGGAACGACAGAAAAGGCACGGGATTCAAACCCCTCGGCGATCGCTTCGGTTTCGTATTGGGAAACCTTACAGCCCAAGGTATATAGTGCAACCGTTCTCACCCCTATGCCTCCTTTTGCATTTCATATAATTATAGCATTCTTTTAAGATTTTGTAAAGTGCTTTTGCGAAAATTAAGGGCGTTTTTTCCTATTTTTCCGCACAAAACGGGGGAATAAAGCTCTCCGAGGCGGATTCGCCCTCTTGGGTAAAGGCGTGCGTGACGCCAAGGGTGCGTGCAAAGTCAACGAAGGACGCGTATTCGTAGGGGGTAACGCGCCGCGCGAGCTTAGGAAAGCGCTCACCGACGTCACCGACGGGAGTGTATTGCGACATTAGGCTGATATAAACGGAGTTGCCAAAGGCGGAATAGATGTCGCGCAGGATCTGCTTTGCCTCAATCAAGTGGTGCGGGAGAAGCAAAATGCGAACGATAACGCCACTTTGCATCATTCCCTCTCCGTCAAAGCGCGCATCTCCCGTTTGACGCACCATCTCCTCAAGCGCACGCATTGCGACGGGGGGATAGTCGGGGGCGTGGGAATAGGTGCGCGCCGTGCGCTCGTTTTTGTAGCGAAGGTCGGTGAGGTACACGTCAACGAGTCCCGAAAGCATCGCCAAGGACGACACACGCTCATAGCCCGACGTATTGTAAACGATGGGAACGGAAAGCCCGCGCGCGCGGGCGATGGAAATTGCCTCGGCAATATGCGGAATGTGATGCGTCGCCGTTACGAGATTTACGTTATGCGCGCCTGTGGCTTCAATGGAAAGAAAAAGGTCGGCAAGTGCCTTTTCATCGTGTTCTGCCCCGATATATGTCTGTGAAATATCACGGTTTTGACAATAAACGCAGCCGAGGGGACAGCCGGAAAAGAACACTGTTCCCGAGCCGTTTTTGCCTGAGATGCAGGGCTCTTCCCACATATGGAGCATCGTGTGTGCAACGCGCGGAGATGCCTCGGCGTGACATACGCCGACAACGCCGCCCGTGCGGTCAACACGGCACCCTCGCGGGCAAAGCGTACACGCGCGATATGCTTCCAAAAAGGACACTTCCCTCACCCCCAAAAATTCTCTTTTTTCATTGTATCACATTCAAGAAAAAATTGCAAGAGAGGACGCCTTTTGACGAAAAAAATTGAGAGGACGCGCATTTTAAGGAAGCCGAGCGAAACAAAATCCCCGCTTTTGCTTGACAACCTGAGAAAATCGTGGTATTATATATAAAGAAAAGTATATCCTCTCGCGCACGCGAGATGGCTAATGATTGGAAAGGACCGAAGAATCTTGAAAGAAGTGAAGATGAAAGCAGGTCAATCTGTACCCGCCCCGATCCCCACCGTAGAGGAGCTTCGCACCGCGCTCACCGCATCGGAGAGCTCCAGCACGCGAAAGCTCATTGCCTCGCTTTTTGACGAAGGCACCTTTTCGGAGCTTGGCGTTTATACGATGCGTGACTTCTCGGAGTGTGCGTCCGCGCACACGCTTGCACCCGAGGGCGTGATCTGCGGCTACGGTGCCGTGGACGGCCGCTTGGTTTACGCGTTTGGACAAGACATCTCCCGTATGGACGGTGCCGTAGACGAAAAGCACGCAAAGAAGATCGTCGATCTTTATGATATGGCGCTCTCCAACGGCGCGCCCGTGGTTGGTGTATTCAACAGTGCGGGGGCTGACGTATACGAGGGTGTTTCCGCGCTCGCCGCATACGGACGCATTATGCGAAAGGTGGCTGAGGCATCGGGAAGAATTCCGCAGATCGCGCTGATCACGGGACCTTGCACGGGCTCCTCCGCCCTGCTCGCCTCGATGTTTGACCTGACCGTTACGGTGCAGGGCGTCCCCTTCTACGTACACGACGAAAACGGAAGTGAGGGCAACCCCCTCATCTCTGCCTTTGTGGCAAAGGACATCAAGGACGCGGCGCGTGACGCACGCGTGCTTCTCGCCTACCTTCCTTCCCGTGCGTCCGATGCAATTATGCAAACGGCAACCGCCGACAGCATCAACCGTACGCTCGGCAAGGTGGATTTTGAAGGTGACCTTTCCCGTCTTGTCCGTGCCATCGCGGACAACGGCGTAATGCAAGAGATCACCCGCGACTTTTCGCCCGATATTTTGACCGCCTTTGCATATCTTGGCGGAATTCGGTGCGGCATCGTCGGAAACCGCTTTGTGGGCGAGAGCAACAAGATCGACGCCGCGGCGGCAAGAAAGGCTGCGCGCTTCGTGTCCTTCTGTGACGCGTTCTCCTTGCCCATCATCACGTTCGTGGACTGTGAGGGCTTTGCTAGCACGAAGAATCGCGGCGTCAGCGCCTACGCTTCCGACCTCGCTTCGCTCGCGTTTGCATACGGCGGCTCTTCCGTCCCCAAGATCACCGTCATTCTCGGGTCTGCCATCGGCGGTGCCTTTACGGTGCTTGGCTCCAAATCTATGGGCGCTGACGTTGTCTTTGCCCTTGCGTCGGCAGAGATCAGCGCGCTTCCCTCTGAGGCGGCAGTCGCGTTCACCTGGAACGACCGCGTCGCCTTAAACGAAAGCGCAAAGCTCCCCCTAGGCGAAGAGCTTGAGGATACGAGCGATCTTCCCCCCATTGACACCAACCGCGCATCCTTGGAAGCACGTTGGCGCACGTCCCTCGCATCCCCTGCCGCCGCCGCGTGCCGCGGTGAGATCGATGACATCATCACAGTGGATGAAATGCGTCAAAAGCTGCTCTCCTCTCTTTATATGCTCTCGGGCAAAGGGGTTCTCGGCGCGCGCCGCCATCCCATTTTGCCGCTGTAAGAAAGGAGCAGACGATGTTCTTTTTAAGTCTTGATTTCGGCGTCATTCTCCCTGCCGCGCTATTGAGTATGGCGCTCGCACTCGTGGTTTTGGTGCTTGCGTTCTTGATTTTGAGCGCGCTCGGCTACCGCGTCCTTTGGCGCAAGAAGGTCTTACGCCGTGAAAAAGCGGTAACGGCAAGCACCGTCACGGAAACGCCCTTAGAAAATGAGCTTTCCGAGGAAGAGCTGATCGTGATCATCACTGCCGCGGTGGAAGCCGTGAGTGCTGACACCAAAAGACGCTTCCGCGTCGTTTCCTTCAAGCGCGTTTAAGTAGAGTGAAGAAAAGAGGAATTGAAAAATGAAAAAGTTAAAGATTACCGTTCTTGGCAAAACCTATGAGGTCCTCGTAGAGGATATGGGCGAGGTAACGAGCGAGCATACGGCATACACGGAGCATACCATTCCCGCATCCGTTCCGATGCCGCCCGTAGAGAGAAACACCGCCGTTACCGTATCCGCACCGATGAACGGCACGGTTTTGGATATTACTGCCGCCGTTGGCGATGAGATCACGGCAGGCACGCCCCTTTTGACGCTTGAGGCAATGAAGATGCAAAACGTCATTCCCGCACCCAAGGACGGCACCGTGCGCGAGATCCTCGTGCGCAAGGGCGATACGGTTTCCACGGGCGCACCGATGTTTATTATTGACTAAGAGGTATTCCTATGCCTAAGTTAAAATTCACCGAAACCGTTTTGCGTGACGGACAGCAATCCTTGGCGCTCACCCGTATGACCACCGAGGAAATGGTTCCGATCCTTCCAACGCTCGACCGCGTGGGATATAACGCACTTGAGGTGTTTGGCGGTGCGACCTTTGACGTCTGTCTTCGTTACCTGAACGAGGACCCTTGGCACCGTTTGCGCGTGCTTCGCGCTAACCTTCCCTCTACCCCTCTTCAGATGCTTTTCCGCGGACAGAACGCCTTCGGCTACCGTCACTATCCCGACGACATCGTGCAAAGCGTCGTTCAGCGTGCGGCGGCGGGCGGCATTAACGTGATGCGTGTATACGATGCGCTCAACGATTACCGCAACCTTGAAACCGCCATCTCCACTGCGAAGCGCGAGGGGCTTTCTGTCAACGCCGCCATCTGCTATTCCGAGAGCCCCGTACATACCACGGAGTATTTCGTCAACTGTGCCAAGGAATACGTTGCCTTGGGTGCGGACTCTATCTGTATTAAGGATATGGCAGGTATTTTGCGTCCTTACGAGGCGTATCAGCTTGTAAAGGCGCTCCGTGCCGAGCTTCCCTCGGTGCCGCTTCATCTGCATAGCCACGCGACTACGGGGCTTGCCGCGATGACGGTACTAAAGGCGGTTGAGATCGGCGTGGAGTTTATCGACACGGCGCTTTCTCCCTTTGGTGAGGGGGCTTCTCTTCCCTCTACCGAGGCGATGGCATCCGCCTTTGCCAACACCCCCTACGCGCCCACTCTTGACACCGCTGCGATGGACGAAGCGTCGCTTTATTTCTCGCAGATCCGTGCAAGATACATCAAGGAAGGGCTCATCTCTCCCGATCTTTTGCGTGCAAATCCCGAGGTTTGCGTGCATCAGCTGCCCTCGGGCACCTATTCCGTGCTTTTTGAGCAGCTTTGCCGTATGGAGTTAAAGGATAGCCTTGCAACGGTATACGAGGAGATCTGTCAGGTTCGTGCCGATGCAGGATATGCCCCCCTCGTCACCCCCGTGGCGCAGATCATCAGCACCCAAGCACTGCAAAACGTGCTGGACGGCGCGCGTTACAAGACCGTCACCAAGGATTTCCGTGACCTGATTGCAGGAAAATACGGACGCCTTCCCGCACCCGTTGAGCCCATTTTCGAAAAGCAGATCTTGGGCGACGAGCTTCCGATCTCCTATCGCCCCGCCGACAGAATCGAGGGTGCTGTGGAAAAGTACAGAAACCTCGTGGCCCCCTATGCAGAGCAGGACGAGGACTTCCTCACCCTTGCAATGTTCGAGGACGTGGCAAAGCATTATTTCGAGGAGCGCAAGCGTCAAAAATATCAGCTTGATTTTTCCGCGTCTAAGCGCTTCCCCGTGCATCCCGTTTAAGGTGCTGACGTCTTTTGGCATAACTGCGAACAAAAATGGTTTTATAGAATTAAGACGGGACATCTCCCGTCTTTTTTCTTAACTAATATTATGTAAAAGCATAAAAATGGAGAAAAACCGATTTTCTTAACGAAAATCGGTTTTTTCTTTTAAATTCTAAAAAAGGGCGGGAGAAAAACCCCCGCCCTTTTATATGTGGTTTATGCGTTCTTTTTCGCCTCGTCGATGATCTTTTGTGCGACGTTTGCGGGAACTTCCTCGTAACGCACGGGAGCAAGCGTAAAGCGCGCTCTGCCCTGCGTCATTGCACGAAGGGCAACGACGTAATCGGTGATCTCCGCATAAGGAACCTCAGCCTCGACGATCTGCACGCCGGGCTTATCGCCGGGGTTGATGCCAAGCACTCTGCCGCGACGGCGGTTGAGGTCGCCCATTACGTCGCCCACATAGGCGTCGGGGGCGGTAACGGCAAGCGCATAGACGGGCTCAAGAAGCACGGGGGACGCCTTGGGAATACCGTCCTTAAAGGCAAGCTGAGCCGCAAGCTGGAAGGAGATATCGTTACTGTCGACGTCGTGATACGATCCGCCCGAAAGATTTGCGGCAAGACCGACCATAGGATATCCTGCAAGGACACCCTGCTTCATAGCTTCCTTAATGCCCTTTTCTACTGCAGGGAAAAAGTTTTTGGGAACCTCGCCGCCAAAGACGGTTTCCGTAAAGGTAAGCCCGTCACCCTCGCCGGGCGAGAAGGTCATCTTGACGTGACCGTACTGACCGCTTCCGCCAGACTGCTTCTTATGCTTGCCCTCGCAGTCCGCACTCTTACGAATGGTTTCGCGATAAGCGAGCTTTTCGGGCACGAATCCGATCGAGATGCCAAAGCGGTTCTTGAGCTTTGCGGCAATGATGTCGAGATGCGTTTCGCCAACGGCAGAAAGAAGCATTTGCTTACTCTCCTTGCTGACGCGGAAGGAAATAGTCTTATCTTCATCAAGGAGCTTCGCAATGCCCGAGGAGATCTTGTCTTCATCTCCCTTGCCAAGCGGAACGACCGCCTTGGTGGTGTATGCACTCGGATATTCCACGGGTGCATAGCGGAGCGTGGGATCGCCCGCCGTCAGCGTGTCGGACGAGGACGTGGATGCGAGCTTTGCGACCATACCGAGGTCGCCGCAGGCAAGGGCTTCCACCTCTTCCTGCTTTTTACCGCGAACGATATAAATGCGTCCGATCTTTTCTTGCGTGCCGTTCGTTGTATTGACGAGCGTCATATCCTTCGTGAGAGTACCGTTCATTACCTTAAAGAAGGACATCTTTCCGACGAAGGGATCTGCGACCGTCTTATAAACGAAGAGCGAGGTCGTGCCGCCTTCCTTATCAATGGCGATATCTTCACCCTCAGCGCTCATCTCAACGTGCTTTGCCGTGTGGCGGGGGTAGGAATCTGCGATGGTGTCGAGAAGCGTCTTAACGCCCCACATCTTGGTGGCGGCGCCGCAGAACACGGGAATGATCTCACCGCGAATGATGCCGTTGTGGATCGCTTCCACCGATTCCTCACGCGTGATCTCCTCACCCGCGAAGAACTTTTCCATTAAGTCGTCGTGCGTCTGCGCGATGGACTCAAGGAGCATATTGCGGTATTCCTCAGCGATGGACATAAACTGCTCGGGAATATCTAGTTTTAAGTAGTCGCCCGTTGCAGAATCAAAGATATAGCTCTCAAAATCAAGAAGATCGAGGAAGCCCGTGACCTTGTCGCCGTCGATCATCGGGATCTGTACGGGACATACGGCAACACCGAAATGCTCACGCAGGGCGTCAAACACCTTGTAGAAGCGCGCTTCGGGATCGTCAAAGCGGTTGATAAAGAAGGATTTGGGAAGGTGCATCTTGGTCGCAAGATCAAAGGCGATCTCCGTACCGACCTCAACGCCTGCCTTACCGTCTACTACGATAAGCGCCGCATCCGCAACGCGCGCACACTCCAAAACGTCGCCCTCAAAATCGGGGAAGCCAGGGGTGTCGAGAATATTGACCTTAATTCCCTGCCAAACGAAGGGGGCAACGGCAGAGGAAACGGACGAAGCGCGCTTGATCTCCTCAGAATCAAAATCGCAAACGGTATTTCCCTCCGAGATCTTGCCTAAGCGATCGGTCGCCTTGGCGATATAAAGCATTGCTTCCGCAAGAGAAGTTTTACCTGATCCACCGTGGCCGAGCAGGCATACATTGCGAATATTTTTGGTTTCAAACATTTCCATCTCGAGGGTCTCCTTTACGATATAATAAAAATAAGCAGATAACTTTTTCGAATTACCTGCTTTTATTATACAATCTTTTTTTGGGATATGCAAGAGTTTTTATCAACTTTTTTCACATAACGCGCCAAAATTTATGCATTGTTTTTGTTTATTTTGCACAAATCTCCTTGCATAAACCCACAAGCCGCCATCTTTTTATCGATCTCATTGATGACGGTCAGCTTCTTTAAGCTCCAAAGGGGCGCCAAAAGATCCTCGGCTTTTCCGTCGCCCGTGAGGCGTCCGATGACGGTGTCCCTCGGCAAAAGACGCAGCTGCTCCACCACGGTGTCAACGTATTCTTCCTTGGTCAAGGGCGTATACTTCCCCGCTTCATAAAGTGCCGCCAAGGGGGTTCCGCGCAAAACGTGAAGCAGATGGATCTTGACCTCGTCGGGGGCAAGGAGCGCGATCCTTTCTGCGGTGCTTCGCATATCCTCTCTCGTTTCCGTCGGCAAGCCGTTGATGATGTGGACGGCAATGCGCGCAGAGGGAACGCGAGCGCGCAGACGGGTATAGCCGTCCAAAAACTCGGCGTAGGTGTGCCCTCTGCCAATGAGCGAAGCCACGGAGTCCGACACGGTTTGAAGCCCAAGCTCGACCGTCAAGGGCAAGACGTCGGCGACCTCGGCAAGCAGAGATAAAACGCCGTCGTCAAGACAATCGGCGCGCGTGGCGATATGGAGCGCAACGGCCCCGGGGAGCATCAAGACCTCGCGGTACACGGAGCGAAGACGCGAGAGCTCGGCGTAGGTGTTGGTATGCGC
>JAZSBJ010000021.1:0-5355 GCA_045602305.1 Eubacteriales bacterium
AGAAAGAGCATAATTCGGCATACAAGCCACATTTATAAACAAAGGAAGGGAAGAGTATTACAATGAAATTTAGTGAAAATGCAGCATATTTGAAGGGTCTTGCCGAGGGAATGAACATTGCCGAAGCAACGCCGAACGATAAGCTTCTTACGAAGCTTTTGGACCTTGTTTCCGAAATGGCAGCTACCATCGAGCTTCTTGAGGACCGTTGCGATGAGCTGACCGATTACGCAGACGAGTTAGATGCAGATCTTGGCGACGTAGAGGAATACCTTTTCTCCGATGACGACGACTGTGACTGCGACTGCGATTGCGACGACGAGGCGTACGAGGTTACTTGCCCCGCTTGCGGCGAGGTCGTTTGCTTCGATTCCTCTTGCGATCCCGAAGAGCTGATCTGTCCCGCTTGCGGCGAGGAATTTGACGCCGTTTGCGACGGTGAGTGCGATTTCTGCGACGAGGATTGCGACGAAAAGTAATTTAATCCATTCAAAAGGCGGAGAATTATCTCCGCCTTTTCTTTTTCCTTTCTATTGGTGGAAAAGAATTATTTTGTATAATTAAAAGGCTAAAAAGGAAAGTGCATACTCCGGATGAGGGGAAGTATGCACTTTGTTTTTTTACTTCAGATCTGCAACGATTGCGTCGTACCAAGCGTTGACCTTCGAGGTTTCTTCAGGCGTGAGCGTCTTGGAAAAGCCTGCGAAAAGACCCTTAACGGGGAAATACAGGATATTTTCGCTGACGTTAGCGCCTGCATTGGCGATCCACTCGGAAACCATCTTTGCGTCTGCTTCGGAACCGTCGACGATAAGAGCAACGTTCTGTGCCTTATCCTTGGAAAGCTCCTGGCAGAAGCGACGGAAGGAGTCGGGCATAGAGGAGCGTAAGGTAGCGATGATCACGACCAGTCTTTCACGGTCGCAGGAATAAGCGGGGGGAATGACGTCTGCAGCGTAGGTACCGTTCTTCGCAAGCATCTCACCGATGGTCTTGAGCTTGCCTTTGCCGCTGACTACAAGAGCGCGCATTTTCATAATCGTATCCTCCAAATATAGTTACTAAAAATAATGGCAGTGTCGTAGAAGCCCCCGAGCCCCCTCTTTTTATAATTTCGAGAAGTAGGGGAGTGACGGTTTTCAATCTATATCCAATTATACAAAATGCAAATTTTGTATAATTGGGGGAAGTGGAAAAACCAAGATTATACGGGGATTTATGGGATATTGCCGCTTTTTAAGGCGAATACAGCCTTTTTAATCTAATTGAAACGGAGCTCTCAATTCTCTGATTCAATCTAGACGTGTCTTGGCATTGAGAAAATAAAATTTCTCTTCCATTATATACACGCAGACCGTCGCTAAGCGCGACGGTCTAAATTGTGACTGTTATGCCAGACGTGCCTCAAGTGCCTTAAGCTCTTCCTTCAGCTCTGCGGGAACGCGATCGCCAACCTGAGCGTAGAACTCCTTGATGTTGGCAACGTCCTCAAGCCAAGAAGGCTTGTCAACGCTGAGAAGCTCCTCAAGGGTATCCATACCGAGATCAAGACCCTCGATATTGATATCCTTAGCGTAAGGAACGTAACCGATGGCGGTTTCGCGTGCATCAACCTTATCCTCGCAACGAGAAAGGATCCACATCAAAACGCGCATATTGTCGCCGAAGCCGGGCCAAATGAAGTGGCCTTCATCATCGGTTCTGAACCAGTTTACGTGGAAGATCTTGGGAGCGTTGGGGATCTTCTTGCCCATTTCGAGCCAATGTGCCCAATAGTCGCCCATATCGTAGCCGACAAAGGGACGCATTGCCATAGGATCGCGACGAACGACACCAACGGCACCTGCTGCCGCAGCGGTCGTTTCGGAAGCCATAATGGAGCCTACGAAGGTACCGTGCTGCCAGCCAAAGGACTGGTAAACCAGGGGTGCGGTCTTAGCACGGCGTCCGCCAAAGACGATTGCAGAGATCGGAACGCCTGCAGGATTGTCAAACTCAGAAGAAATGCAGGGGCAGTTGGTAGCCATTGCAGTAAATCTGGAGTTGGGATGCGCGCCGCAGGTGGACTTATCCTTCTTATCATACTTCTTGTAATCCCAAGGATTGCCCTTCCAGTCGATGGCGTTTGCAGGGGGATTGTTGTCAAGGCCTTCCCACCAAACGGTGTTCTTATCAAGATCGTGAACAACGTTCGTGAAGATGGTGTTCTTCATCGTGGTGTAAAGCGCATTGGGGTTGGACTTTTCGTTCGTACCGGGAGCTACGCCGAAGAATGCGTTTTCGGGGTTGACTGCCCAGAGTCTGCCATCCTTACCAACGCGGAGCCAAGCGATATCATCGCCAACGCACCATACCTTATATCCCTTCTTCTTATAGATTTCAGGGGGAATCAGCATAGCGAGGTTGGTCTTACCGCAAGCCGAGGGGAACGCTGCGCTGATGTAGCGCACTTCTCCGTCGGGAGATTCGATGCCGAGAATAAGCATATGCTCAGCCATCCAGCCCTCTTTCTTGCCGAGGTAGGAAGCAATACGGAGTGCAAAGCACTTCTTGCCAAGAAGAACGTTTCCGCCGTAACCGGAGTTTACGGACCAAATGGTGTTATCCTCGGGGAAATGGCAGATATAACGGTTTTCCTCATCGACCTGAGCCTTGGAGTGCAAGCCCTTGATAAAGCCGTCATCATTGCCCATTGCCTCAAGCACCTTGGTGCCGACGCGAGTCATAATGAGCATATTGAGCACGACGTAGATCGAGTCGGTAAGCTCAATGCCGTACTTTGCAAAATCGGAGCCAACCTGACCCATAGAGTAAGGAATCACGTACATCGTTCTTCCCTTCATAGAGCCGCGGAAGAGCTTGCCGAGCTTTTCATAGCACTCAGCGGGAGCCATCCAGTTGTTGATGGTACCTGCATCTTCCTTCTTGGTCGTGCAGATGAAGGTTCTGCCCTCGACGCGTGCAACGTCGTTGACAGCAGTTCTGTGGAGATAGCATCCGGGAAGAAGATCCTGGTTCAAGCGGATCATTTCGCCGGTAGAAACAGCCTCTTCACGAAGCTTTTCAGCCTGCTCCTCGCTACCGTCAATCCAGATGATGTTATCGGGCTGCGTCATTGCGGCCATCTCATCGATCCAGTTGAGAATGTAAGGATTCTTAGTCATTTTCTTCTCCTTTTTCATATAAGAATTTTAATAAAAAACTATCAAAAAATCGAGGAAATATATTCCCTTTACATTATACCACACTTTCTTTTTTTTTGCAATATTTCTCTCGCAAAATTGCACATTTAACATCGTGTTCATATTCTATCTTATAAGGAAAAGAAAGAGGGCAATGGATGCTTTTTCTCGAAAACCGTACTTCCCTCTTGCCTACTTTTGACGAACGCTGACGCTTTCTCTTTCAAATTGGTTAAAATTACCAAATACAAGAGCTAAAGTTTGGGAAATATTTTTGCCAAATTGGAATTGACATTTTTTGGTATTTTTGATACAATGTTGTTAATACCAAATATTACCAAATTCAAGGAGTGTTAAAATGGAAAAAACAACAAAGCTGCTTATTGCGGACGAATCTCAAGAAGAACGCAGACATTTACGTGATTTTCTCAGGAACGAGGGCTATCGAAACATCGAAGAGGCAAGCAACGGTGAGGAAGCGATCAGCAAGATCAGCCGCACGCACCCCGACATTGTGATCGTCGATACTTGGCTTTCTCGCCTTGACGGAATTAGTGTCATTCGCGGTGTAAAAAGCATTTCCTTCGCCCCGCAAAAGGCGCCGAATTTTATTTTAGTGTCCCTTGTGGCAGGAAACAGTCTGTTCGTTGAGGGAGTACACGCAGGCGCGGATATTTGTCTTAAAAAGCCGTTAGACTACCCGAGTCTTCTTTTGCACGTGGAATCCTTGGCTGAGCGTCGTCGTGAGGCGCCTAGTGAAAGCGAGGACGCGAGCATCGATATGGAAGCGCAAGTGACAAAGATCATCCATCAGATCGGGATCCCCGCACACATTAAGGGATATCAATATCTGCGAAGCGCCATTCTTATGACGATCGAGGACAATGAGATCATAAACTCGGTAACGAAAATTCTTTATCCGTCCGTTGCAAAAAAATACGCCACCACGACGTCCCGCGTGGAGAGAGCCATACGGCACGCAATCGAGGTAGCGTGGGATAGAGGGGATATAGACACCTTAAACTCTTATTTCGGATATACGATACAAAACAATCGCGGAAAACCCACAAACAGCGAGTTTATCGCAATGATTGCCGACAATTTAAGATTAAAATATAAGCTATACTAAATTAAAATAATCCTTTTCGGTGATGGCGGACAAATGTACGTCCCTCATTTCGCCCTTGGCAAGGACTGCGCTGCGTAAAAGCCCTTCCCTTTTCAAACCGCATTTTTCCATTACGCGCAGGCTCGCCGTGTTCCCTTTCATACAAACGGCGGAGATGCGGGAAAGCCCCAAGTCGTCAAAGCCAAATGCGATCAGCCTTTTAAGCGCTTCCGTTGCGTAGCCCTTCCCTTGGTGATAAGGAGAGATGACGTATCCCACCTCAGCTGAACGGTTGGGAAGGTCGAACGAGGTGAAGCCAACCGTTCCGATCATTGCGTCCGTTTCCTTTAACACGACGGCAAAGTCGTAAAAATCTCCCGCCGCATACCGTTCTTGCAGGTAGGCAACGTAGCTTTGGGTATATTCTTCATTCGGGTGCGCGTCCCACAGCAAATACCGCGTGACTTCATCAAGACGCGAATAGGAAAACATATCACGGGCGTCCATAAGCGTAATTTTACGCAAGATCAGTCTCTCGGTGATGAGCGTGGGGGGAGAGGTAAAAATACTGTGTAATTTTTCTTGTGTCATAGATGCTCCAAAAAGGCAGGATTTTCATCCTGCCCTGTTTTATTATTGGGGAATGACAAATTTATCCGCCTCGGTCAATCCGAGATCGTCAATAAATTTATTGAAGTTCGGGCGCGCGGAATGAAACGCATCGTGCGTATGTGCATCGCTTCCGAGGTAGAATTTACAACCGTAATCCTTTGCAATGCGGAAGGGACGAAGAATGACGGGGGCTTCTTCCTTCGTGTAACGACCGTCGTCGCGGTTAAGCTCAATGCCAACGCCAAGGCTTGCCGCTTTTTTGAAAAGACGCTCCATTTCCGCATCGGGGATCAGAGATAGAACCTCGAGCAGCATCTCACGCGAAGCGGGGGCAATCAATCCGCAAACAAGGTGTGCAATGCCCACCTTATGGAACGGAAGGTTCATAGCCAAAAGGGCGTCAAGGCGCTTCACCCACGCCTTTGCTCTTGACTCTGCGGTAGCCCCTTCTTC
>JAZSBJ010000022.1:0-24337 GCA_045602305.1 Eubacteriales bacterium
GAATGTATGGGCGGCGACCTCATCTCCTGCTGTTAAAATGAAACGCACGAAAAAGCTGACCTTGACGGCGCTCCTTGCGGCGCTCGGAACGGTGCTTCTCACCCTCGGCTCCTTCGTCGAGGTGTTAGACCTTTCGATGGCGGCGATCGTTTCCTGCTTCGCCGTCTTTCTCCGCATTGAGCTTGGCGGCGCGTACCCGTATCTCTTTTGGGCGGTGACCGCGACAGCCTCGCTTTTGCTCGTCCCCTCGGGCGGTGCGGGACTGCTCTTTGCCCTGCTCGGGCTCTACCCCATCTTTAAAGCGGTGCTTGAGAGGCTCTCTCCCGTTTGGGAATGGGTGTGCAAGATCTCACTCGCGTGCGCGATCCTCACCCTTTTTGTCCTGCTCGCGAAATTCGTCTTTCTGTTGCCCGACGCCATTCTTTCGGGCTGGCTTCTCCCCGTATTTTTGGCGGTCGCCCTTACGGCGTTCGTCCTATACGACGTTGCACTCTCCCGCCTTATCGTCTATTACGGGCTTCGCCTGCGCCCCCGCATCGCACGCTTTTTGAAATAAAGGACTTATTTATGAAGATTGGATTTGTTTCTCTCGGCTGCTCCAAAAACCTTGTGGACACCGAGCGTATGCTCTATCTTCTCGCCGAGCGCGGGTATGAGATCACCCCCGAGGCAGAGGAAGCGGAGATCATCATTCTCAACACCTGCGGCTTTATTGAATCCGCCAAGAGCGAGTCGATCGAAAACATCATCGACCTTGCCGCCCTAAAGGACATCGGAAATCTCCGCGCCCTCATCTGCACGGGCTGTCTTGCGGAGCGTTACCGCGAGGAGATTATGAAGGAAATGCCCGAGGTGGACGCCCTGCTCGGCGTTGGATCGCTTGAAAAGATCGTCGAAGCGGTAGAAAGCGTTTCCCGCGGCGAAAAATACACGGCGTTTCTCGACAAAGAGGAATCCCCCCTTGGCGGCGACCGTGTTTTGACCACCCCCGAATACACCGCATACTTAAAGGTCGCCGAGGGATGCGACAACCGTTGCACCTATTGCGCGATCCCCCTCATTCGCGGAAAAATGCGTTCCCGCCCCATCGAGGACATCGTTGCCGAAGCCAAGGACCTTGAGCGCCTCGGCGTCAAGGAGCTCAACCTCATCGCGCAGGACACCACCCGATACGGGTTAGACCTTTACGGCGAATACCGCCTTGCGGCGCTCGTGCGCGCCATCACTGAGGAAACGACCATTCCGTGGATCCGCCTGCTCTATTGCTACCCCGACAAGATCACGGATGCATTGATCTCGGAATTACAAAACAACCCCCGACTCGTCAAATATATGGACATTCCCGTCCAGCATATTTCCGATACCGTTTTGCGTAGAATGAACCGTCACGGCGACGGTGCTACCGTCCGCGCGGCAGTGGAGCGCTTGCGCTCTGCCGTGCCCGACATTACCCTACGCACCACCGCAATGGTGGGCTTCCCCGGCGAGAGCGACGCAGATTTTGAGGAGCTGTGCGCCTTCCTCAAGGAAGCCCGCTTTGACCGCTTTGGCGGCTTTACCTTCTCTCCCGAGGAAGGCACGGAAGCGGCAACGCTCCCCGACCAGATCGACGAGAAAACCAAGCGTGCGCGTCTTGACACGCTGATGGAGATCCAGCTGGACATTTCTGCCGAGCTGCAAAAGGAAAAGGTAGGACGCGAGATCCTCGTTCTTTGTGAGGGATACGACGTCGCCGCAGGCATTCACTACGCCAGAAGCGCCGCCGACGCGCCCGACGTGGATGGCAAGATTTACTTCTCCGCCCCCAAGCGCATCCCCGCAGGCACCTTTTTGCGTGTGAAGATCACCGAAGCACTGGACTACGACCTCATCGGCAAAGCAATTCTCGATTAAAGCAAATGATTCTTTACATAAAGCTATGCTTTTAGAAAGGACACCCTATGGCTACGAAAATGAATCTCCCCAACCGACTTTCCATTTTGCGCGTGATCTTAACGCCTCTCTTTATGCTTGCGGCGCTCTTGATGCAGTCGCTGCCCATTTGGACGCGCATTTTCCCCGCGCTTCTCTTCCTCGCCGCCGCCATCACAGACCTGCTTGACGGCAAGATCGCACGCCGCCGCGGCATTGTGACCGACTTTGGAAAGTTTATCGATCCGCTTGCCGATAAGTTTATGATCTTTGCCGCCTGCATCACCCTGCTCGTCATTGAGCCTGCGACCGCCCCCGTGTTTGTTTGGATCTCTGCCGTCGTGATGCTCCGCGAGCTTGCCGTGACCTCTATGCGCCTCGTCGTTGCAGGCAAAAGCGGCATCGTCGTCGCCGCGTCCTTCTTTGGCAAGTGCAAAACGGTCACCCAAGTCGTTGCCGTGATGGTAATGTTCCTTGAGCCCGTCCTCGCTTGGCTTTGTGCGCTCATCTCCCTCGATCCCCTCGTTACCTTCTTCTCCTACCATATCCTCTCGTATATCGCGATGGCGGCAATGGCAGTGACGACGGTTGCCTCGGGCATCGATTATATGAAGTCCTATTTCCCCTACATCGACTCCAATAAATAAAGCGCTTACCGCCTTTCAAGGTAAAAAGCCGATTTTCAAATGAAAATCGGCTTTTCTTTTTTCGTTAGATTTTTGCAAGCAATTTCGCCATTTGGCGGGGAAGCTCCGAGGGCAGAACGCCGTATTCGGAATATTCTTCGGCAAGGGTATCCCCTGCTTTGCCGTGCAAGTAGGCGGCGAGCGCCAGCGCTTCGACGGGCTTCGCCCCTTGCGCGAGAAAGGCTCCGACCGCCCCCGCAAGCACGTCACCGCTGCCGCCCTTGGAAAGGGCTGAGGAGCCGCTTGTGTTGACCAAAAGGCGTTCTCCGTCCGCGACCAAAGTATCCGCCCCCTTAAGGAGTAGCGCCACACCCCACCGCTTGGCAAGCTCTCTCGTTAGCGCCTCGCGTCGGGCTTGCACCTCTTTGGCGGAAAGACGCACAAGGCGTGCAAGCTCCAAGGGATGCGGGGTGAGAAGGATGGGGCGCGCCGCCCCCGCAAAAAAGCCATCCACTCCGTCTGCATACGCGGCGATCGCGTTGAGCGCATCGGCGTCAAGCACGAGGGGCGCCCCCTCTTTTCTCGAAAGCGCGTACACAAAGCGGTAAAGTGCAGGGCTCACCCCCGCGCCGGGACCCACCAAAACGGCATTGGCACTCTCCGACGCGGACACGGCAAGCGCGATCTCCTCTTCCGTCCAAGCGGATACGGGCGCCCTCGCGTCGAGCAAAAGCTCGGGGAGCCTCTCTCCCACCGTCAAAAGCACCGTTTCCTCGCTCGACAGAGTGACAAGCCCCACGCCCGTCCTGAGCGCCCCCTCGGCGGCAAGGATCGCCGCACCGCGGTATTGCTTCGAGCCTGCAAAAATATGCAAGCGTCCGTAGCTTCCCTTGTGACTGTCGCGCCGTCTTGGCGGCAGATGCGCTTTTATATAGGCGGCGTCGATATTTTCCTTGTCTTTGAACAATGCGCCCGTTCTCTCTTTTTCCGTTTCGGAGCGCTTGTGCGTGCGTATCTCGTTCAAGATGACCTCTCCTTTGTCGAGTGTTCCCGTCTTTTGACGGTTTTCTTTGACTTTTTGCCTATTTTATCAAATTTTCGCGGCATTTTTTATAGAAATTTACACAAAAACCTTTACAAAATCTCGTTTTTTTAGTATAATAGTGATAGAAAAATATGGAAAAGCGTTTTGTGAAAGGAGCTTGATATGAAAAAAACCATTATCACCATCGCCCGCCAATACGGTAGCGGCGGACGGGAGATCGGCGAGCGTGTGGCGGAGCTTTTGGGCATTCCCAACTACGATAAAGAATTTGTCACGATGGCGGCGGAAAAGGAGAGCGCACTCGATCCCCGCGCCCTAGAAAAGGTAGACGAGAGAGCGACGAGCAGCCTGCTTTACACGCTGGCAATGGGCTCGAATCTGTTTCATTCTCCCCACGTTTCTCCCGCGCTTCCCCTCAACGACCGTCTGTTTGCCATTCAGTGCTCCATCATTCGCTCCTTGGCGGATGAAAAGTCCTGCGTGATGATCGGCAGATGCGCCGATTACGTTTTGCGCGACCACCCAGACCGTCTTTCCGTTTTCATTTACGCCGATCTCGATGCGCGCAAAAAGCGCGTTGCCGAGCGTCACGGCATTAAGGAAAGCGAGGCAATCGACATCATCAACAAGACGGACCGCCGCCGCGCTTCCTACTATAACTTCTACACGGGCAACAAGTGGGGCAAATACGACAACTATCACATCGCCATCAACAGTGCCGTCCTCGGCATTGAGGGCACCGCCCGCTTGATCGCGGATATGGCGCGTCTTCGCGCCGAGGACGCGGAATAAGCCTTTTAAAAAATCCTGTCATCGTTCCGATGACAGGATTTTTTTGTTTGAATTAGCCTGCCCACACGTAGGAATCGTGCTCAAAGACGAGTTTTCCGTCGCGTTTTTGGGCGCGCTTGAGGGAGATGGACTGTCCGTCAAGATAGATGCCCTTGGCATCGTTGAGCGTCTTGCCCGCGGGCGGCTCGGCATAAATGTAATTTATCTCGTTTTCGTCGGTCGAGAAGGTGATGCTCCAAGGAGAGGTATAGTAATTGGTAGAGAGCGCGAAATAGTTGTACTTTGCATCAAACTTTACCATTACCACCTCGTCAAGGAAGGCGCGCATCACGGCAAGCTCGTCAGCGGTATATTTGCTGTGCGTACTGCCGAGCGCTTCCACCACGAGATTGGGATAGCTTTCGTCGCGGTCGTCGTGTGCTTCAAGCACCGTACCAAGGAGATTGCAGGAGTTGGCGGTCTGGTTGTACTGTGCGTACACCGTGCCCACCGTGCCATTGGAATAGGTGAGCTTCATATATCCCACCGCGGTATACGAAAGGGTGTAGTTGTCCTTCAAGAAGCCGTAGATCGAGCCTGCGATGGTCGAGGTCGTTTCCGATTGGGTATAGAAGCCGCCAGCCACAACGTCCACGTGCCTTGTGCGATACTTTTTCGCCAAAGCCTCAAGCGTAAACACGCCCTTCGTTTCCGTGACATAGCGTTCGGGAACGATATACGTACCAAAAGTAATTTTATCCTTACCGCCCAAAATCTCAGCAAGCTCTTCGTAGTCTGCGGTCACAATGGTGCTGGTGAAGCGCAACGCGACACCGCCCTCGTAAAGGCGCACCTGCGCGCCGGGGTTGGTCGCAAAGGAAACCGTCACCGCTTCAAAATCGATATCGCCCGAAAGACCCGTAACGACCGTGCCACCGGGATAGAAGTGGGTTTGTCCGTCCACCTTTGCATACCAGCCGCAAAAGCCCGCAATGGTCTTAGGGGCGGCGGGAAGCGTTACCTCTCCCTCAATGATGCGCGCGGTGGGCGCGATATTTTTCCCCTCGTAAAGGAAGGTCGCCATATCCATACCGTCGTCAAATTCTTCCGCTTGTACGGGGAAGACGGAAAAGGCGAGCAAAAGTGCCAAGAGCGAAATAAGCAGAGAATGCTTTTTCATACGGCCTCCTATGGTTGAAAATTTGAGCGTTATATCTCTACCCTTTTATTATACACGATGAAAACAAAAAAAGCAAGTCCTCGCCAAGAGTTTCCAAAAATCGTCTAACGCGCGGGGCTTCACAAGACCTGCGCCATACGCCGCCAAAGCGTAAGGAGCAAAACGCCAAGAACACCCGTTGTGATCGCTTCTCCGATTCCCACCGTCAAAACAAGGTAGAGATAGGCATCGGGCACGCCGTATACGAGGATCAAAAGAATGGGGATCAAGAGAGCGTTAAGAAGAATGTTTGGCAAGGCGATAAGCACGCCGCCAAAGCGATAGCGCAAAAGGGGACGCATCGCACGGCAAATAAGGGCGGCGACAAGCGTCACAAGGCTTCCGAAAAGCACGTCCAGAGGATGTCCCCCGCAGAGGAGCGAGGAAAGAAAGCATCCAACGAAAAGCCCCGGCACTGCCGCCCCCGAAACGGCGGGCAAAACGGCAAGCGCCTCGGATAGGCGGAGCTGGATCGCACCCTTGTCAAGTCCTAAAGCGTAGGATATCATTGTGAGGGCAACGTAAAGTGCCGCGATCAGGGCGCCGTGCGTCAAGTATCTTGTTTTTTCACGAAAAGACTTCATAAATAAAAAAAGGCGAAGAGAAGGCTCGCCAACCTCCTTAGTTTTGTTTTTTGTGAGGATAGGATCTCGAACTCACAGCCGCGCTTCGTCCCCCCCGCACGGAAATTGCCAAGGTGCAGACGCACAAGACGAAAACGGGCAGACGGCTCTCGCCGTCTTCCTATATATTTTTGAAATTCCCTTAAAAGAGGCTGTCGCAATGCGACAGCCTCTTAGGGTTATGCGTGGAATAGATTAAGCCTTGGGAACCATCGTGTTTGCATCGCCGCAAGAGGTGATGTAGGTAGCCTCAGCCTTAGCTGCTGCCTCAACGATCTTGAGCGCATCATTCAAAGCGGTGATGTAGCTGAAGTCGTCAGCAACGGTTTCAGGATCGAAGGTGTGAGCAGGATCCTCTACAACGCTCTTGATTGCACTGTTCTTGTAGTTGGTGAGTGCTGCACGGAACTCGGTGTCCGTCTCAGCGCTGGTGTTCTCAAGAACTTTGAGCCAAGCGTCGCTGATGATAACGGAGGTCTGAACTTCCTTCTGCTCCTTATACTTCAGAGCAACGTAAGCCTTCATATATGCGATGAGGTTTGCTCTGTTGTTGGTTTCGGTCTTAACGTCCTCAACCATCGTGTACTCGATCACGTCTACGTAGTAAACGTCACCGGACTTGTTCTCTTCAGCAAACTTGCAGTACTTCTCGTATGCATCCTGAAGGGTTGCAGGCATCTCGCTGTCTGCAGGAACGTAGTCGCTGATCACAACGCCGCGCTTTGCAGCTGCAAGGAACGCCTCGTATGCATCGATTGCATCGTTAGCATCCTTTGCGAGGGCAACGAGCTTGTCGTACTGCGTATATGCAGCAGCAACGTCGAGCTCAACCTGGCTCTTCTCGTTCTCTACTACAGGGAAGTACTCATTGAACTTCTCCTGGGTGTGGTCCTTGATGAACTTCTTGATTGCAGCGTCAGCAGCATCAATCTTACCCTTGGAGTCAGCATCGGTGTAGGAATAGATGATATCGCCAATTGCGGGGATTTCGTCTACGAGTTCGTCGATCACGAGTGCATCGTAAGCCTCGGTAGCCTTAACGAGATCGTCAAAGTTGGGAACGAAGTACTCAACAACATAATCCTTGCTGAGGTTCTTCTCGTATGCGCTCCAAGCGTCAGTGCTTGCGAAGATACCCTTATCATTTACGTCAGCCGTGTAAACGACCTTATCGAAGTTCTCGGTATCGAAGAGGATGTTGTTGAGGTAGGTAGCCTCGCCCTCAGCAAAGGTCTTCAGCGTGAAGACTTCCTTGCCCTCGGTCGTGCCCCAAGCCTTGAGCGTAGCCCAAGCCTTCTCAACAGCTGCCTTCTTTTCAGCAGTAGTGAGCGTGGTGGACTTAACAGCCTCAACAGCAGCATCAATGTCAGCGATAGAAGGAAGTGCTGCGGTGCGGATCGCGTTAAGGAATGCGTAGTTGGTCTTGATGTCGGAGAGAACGAGATCGATCAGAGGCTCGCCGTTCTTCACGCCATACTCAGCCTTAAGCGTTGCAACACCGGTTGCACCAAAGATCTTGCGTGCCTGCTCGAAGTAACCGTCCTCAGTTGCTCCGTTCACACCAGCGACAGCCTCAAACTTCGCGATGAAGTCAGCCGTTACGTCAACGTTCTTGCCCTCAACCGTCTTGTAGGAGGTGGGGTATACGATCGTGCCCTTGAAGAGCTCCTCTGCAGCTGCGTCGACGGGCGTGCTGAGAAGATCCTTCATCTCGTCGTTGATGTCTTCTTCAACACCGGAGAGCGAGATGGCAAGGGTAACGTACTTGGTCCACCAAGCAAGGCTTTCTTTTGCTTCGGTGTAGTCGGCAGGAGAAGCGGTGATCTCGCCAAGCTCGATGCCCTTAGCGATGATACCCTCAAGAAGAGCGATTCTCTCCTCATAAGCCTCGATGAGGGTGAGGAGCTCAATCTTCTTGTAGATAAGACCCTTTTCGTTCTCTTCGTTCTTCTCGTAGTCCTCGGTCTCAGCGATCTTGTTGTCAACTGCTACCTTGAATGCCTCGAAGTAAGCCTTAGCCTCGTCGATGGTGCTGGCAGCGTTGATGTTCTCGATCGTGTTTTTCTTCTCGGTAGCGATATCCTTAGCGAACTGAGGATACTTCTCCTCGAGGTTTGCGATCTTCTCCTTCAGAGTAGCATCGCTCTCGAAGCCTTCGAGAATTGCCTCCTTGGCATCAGTGTACATTGCAAGATCTTTGAAGAAGTTTTCCTTTACCGAGTTTACAGCGTCAACACTGGTAGCAGCGTTGATCTTCACGGTGTAATCACGGATAAGGATGTCAATACCCTTGTCGACCTTGTTGTCCTCCGCACGGATCGCCTCAATAGCCTCAGCCTTTTCTGTGCTATAGGGGTCCGCTACGGACACAGGAATAAAGCCAACAACGGTGGCTCCGTTCTCGGAATAGGTCACGCTGACGGTTGCATCGCCGAGCGCAAGGGGAGCGTTACCCACCATCTCGGGGGTTACGTCCTTGGTCTCTACGGCACCGTTGTCGTATGTAACCTTGATCTGAGCACCGGTACAATCAAAGGTCTCTCCCTGATTGTAGTCAACCTTCGCAGCGGTATTGGCTACATACTCAATACCGGTGGGGGTTGCTTTACCGCACGAAGCGAAGCAGAACACAAGCACTGCAAGGAGTGCGAGCGCAACTGCAGCATACTTAAACTTGCGGGTTTTGCTCGTTCTTTCTTTCGTAAGCATAATTGCCTCCATATAAAATAAAGATTTGATAACTGTATTGTACACGATAACTTGGAAATATGCAATAGTTTTTTACCAACGGTCGAAATATCGTATGAACGGGAAGAAAAATATGGCACATTTTTCCTTCGAAAGAAGCCAAATCCAAAAATGGTTTTTTCAGGTAAATTCAAACCCCAAAGTGCTTCTCAAAAACCGCCTTTGCCTCAGTATAACGGTTTTTCGCGACCGCCACCTTATCTCCGTTTTGCATCGTGAAATAATAGTGCCCGATCTTTTGAACGTATTGCAGATTGACGATAAAGTTTCTGTGGGCGCGGTAGAACAGGCGCTCGGGCAAGAACTCGGACACCGCACTGAGCGACCCGATGCCCTCAACCGTTTCTCGCTTCCCGTGGAAGAAGAGGCGGTTGCCGATCACCTCGACGTAGTACAGCTCCGCACGCGGAATGAGCGCCTCTCCGCCGTCCGCCGTCATACAGCGGATGGTGGGCCCCACCTCGCGCCGTTTATGCATCAAGCGCGAGAGAAGCGGATATAGGCGTTTGCGCTCTACGCGCTTTAGCAGATACCCGAGCGGGAAAACGCCGTACGCCGCGAGGGCGTACTCTTCCTTTGCCGTCACGAAAACGATCTCTACCTCTTCGTGGTAGAAGCGGAGCTTGCGCGCAAGCTCAATGCCACCCGTGCCGCCGATCTCCGTTTCAAGGAACACAGCGTCAAAGGGGTTCGCCTTTGCTTCCTCAAGAAGCAAGCGCGGACTGCGATAGCTCTCCACGGTACAGGATATGCCCATATCCGAAGCCAAGTGCTGGAGCTTGACGACAAGCTCCTGGGCATCCGCAACGTTGGTGTCACACACAGCGAAGCGCATCATAGCGCGCATCCCCCCTCAAAAACGCATTTTTTCTTCCTTTTTATTATATAAGGGCAAAAACAGACCGAAAAGATCAATATTTTGCGAAGTCCTCACCAAGAAGCGCGGCGTATGCAACGCGGAACGCGCGTGCGGCACGCGCACGGGATTCTTCATCCCCTTCGGTCATCTTGGGATAGAAGTGGCGGTAAAGCTCCCCGCGCGCATTCATCTCTCGGAAAAGCGCATCACTGCCGTCGGTCGGAACGGTGCGGTCCTCGACCCACAGCGTATATACCCCGGCACCGCCGTCGTCGATTCCGCCAAAAGCGGCGGAAAGCGGAACGGAGCCGCAAAGGATGACGCGCAAGACCGTTTTTTGCCCGTAGCCCTTTTCGCGGATCCTCTGATTAAGCAAAGGCTGTACCGCGGCGGCATCCGACAAATGAGAAACGTCGATGCGCTCGGTCACGTACGAATAGGTGTCAAGCGGAACGCGCTTGAGGTCGATCGCCCAGCCGCCCCCGCTTTTGGTCGCGCAAATGCGGACGTATCCGCCGCTTTGCGCCTCGGCGTCGCTGTCGTCGCGTCCCTCAAAGGTGCCGCTGTACGCATATACGGCGTCCCCCGCGCGGTGGAAGCCGTCGTGGATACTGCCCGAGAGCGCCGCATAATGTGCGCCGAACGCAGCAAGCGCTTCACGCGATACGGGCGCATACGTTTGCGTTTCCTCTAATCCGGTATAGCCGCAAAGGAGCGTAAAGCGGTCGCTTGCGGGCTTGTGCGCGCCGCTAAGCGGTGCGTGTGTGCAACGGTTCGAGCGATAGCCCCAGCCGTACACCGTCAAAGGAAGATCGGGAAAGTTAAAGGTTCCGAGGATCTCCTCTGTAAAGATATGAACGTTTCTCGGCCAACGCTTGGACGCGTAGATCCCGCCGCCGTCATACGGATCGTGGGGACCGGGAGCGATCACAAAGTGACATTCGGGGTGGCTTTCAAATATACTTAGCAAAAAGGTCAAGGTTCCGTTTTCGGCATATCTTCCGTCGAGCAGATTTCCGCTGAAAACGACCGCATCCGCCCCCTCGTCGAGGACGCGCTGCATAAAGATCTCAAACGACTCGCGCAGCTCTTCCCTGCGGTGCTCCTTGGTGTCGCGGCGCAAGCGTCCGACAGGGCCGTCAAGAAACACGTCGCCCACGTGCAGAATGGTCAACGTTTGCAAAGGCGCCGCTTCAAGATTGTCAGCGCCAAGCGAGGCGGGCGTGCCGCCACTCGTCATCTCCACCGAGGATCCCTCCTTTAAAAAGCATTTTTCTTCCTTTATATTTTACCATATAATCGTGTTAAAATCAAGAACTTTGCCGAGAAAAAAGAAAATCTTGCCCAAAACGCACGTCCGCTTTTTTCGCGTTTTCGACAAAAATTGGTTTTTTCTGCTTCCCTACTTGATTATTGCCCGAATATCTGTTATAATGTGGGTGATAGAACTTGGCAGAACTCTGGTTTTGCAGAAAGCACGAGGCAACGTCTATGTTAAATATGGCAGTCCGCAACACAAAAAAGCTGATCCGTGAGAAATCGCGCGAGCAAAACGTCCGTATCGGCAGATTTTTCACCAAAAAAGGAAGTGCCGCCTTGATGGCGGTAATGTGCCGTCAGACAAATCTTGAAACGGTGTCCATTCTCGACCCCGGCGCAGGCACGGGCATTCTGTCCGCCGCCCTGATCGAGCGTCTTTGTCTGACCCAAACGCCCCCCAAAACGATCGAGCTTACCTGCTTTGAAAACGACGCGATGATGCTCCCGATGCTTGAGTACAATCTCGTGCGTCTGCGCCGCCGTGCGCGCCACGATTACGGCGTAAAGCTCATCTTTAACATCCGCACCGAAAACTTTATTCTTTCGGCGCAGGACGAGCCCGGCGCGTGCTTTGATTACGTCATTCAAAACCCGCCCTCCGAGCTTCTCCCCAAGGATGCGCCCGAGGTTTCCGCACTTGCATCGCTCTGTGCAGGGGCAACGGATATCGCCTTTTTGTTCCTCGCTATGGGTATGAAGATGCTAAAGCCCGACGGCGAGATGGTCGCCCTCATTCCCACCGCATACGCGCAGGGTGTGTATCTTGACCGCATTCGTCTGTACCTGATGGACGCAGGACGCATTGCGCGACTGCATCTTTTTGCCGCAAAGGGAAAGGGTGAAAAGGCTGACGCCACCAAGGGAAATATGATCGTCAAATTTGTAAAAACGCCCGCCCTGGATTCGGATACCGTCTCCGTTTCTTCCTCGTACAGCGACGGCGACGGCGGCGACATCACACCTCTGCCCCCCTTCCCGTATGCGCGCATCGTGAACCTCAAAAACGGCACGCTACTTTTGATCAAATCCAAGGAAGAGGCAGAGATCCTCGCCCGTGTTGAGGCACTCCCCGAAACGATGGCGTCCCTAGGGCTTCGTATGCGAACGGGTCTTACGCTCGAATCCCGCTATCCCGAAAGCCTGCGCGACTCCGCAACGGACGGCGCGCTTCCTCTCATCCATCCCAAGAGCATTCGCGACGGGCTCATTCACCTGCCCACCGAAAAATACATCATTCCCGTCATCCCCTCGCTCGCGCAAAAGAACAAGAATATGCTTTTCATCAAGCGTGTTCCCGCCAAGAGCGACAAGCGTCATCTGCTTTGCGGCGTGTATCTCGCCTCGCAGTTCCCCCGCAATACCCAGATCAGCACCCATAACAAGCTCAATTACATCGACTATGCCGACGGAAGAGAAATGGACCCCGCAATGCTTTTCGGTCTTTACGGCGTTCTTTCCTCGGATCTGTACGAACGCTATTGCACCATTCTCTCTAAAGCGCCCCAGATCAATGCCGCGGATTACGGAAACCTTCCGCTTCCCGACCTCAAAACGCTCCGCGAGATCGGCAACCAGCTCTTGCTTTCGCGCCTGCTTTCTCCCAAGGTCTGCTCGGTCGTCGTGCAAAACGCCCTGCGCGCAAAGGCACCGCGCTCGCTCTAAGATTTTTTGAGCATTTTTGAAAAACCTCTTGCTTTTTTCAAAAACATATGCTATAATGTACCTACTGTGACGTATGATCCCGTGTTTTTTGAGGATCACAAGAGGAAAAAGAGTTGTTTTTAGGAGGCCATATGATATTTTTCCAAATCGCCCTTTTGCTTGTGGGCGTTGTATTAACGGTAGCGGTGCTGATGCAGCACGGTAAGTCCTACGGTCTTTCGGGCACCATCGCAGGTGGCGCGGAAACCTTCTTCGGCAAAGACAAGGGCGGCCGCATCGACAAGCTCCTCACTCGTGTCACCACCATCCTCGGCATCGTGTTCGTCGTGCTCGCGCTCGTAACCTTCTTGGTTCAGCCCGGCTCGAAGTCCGACGGTAGCTACAAGGGCAAGTACTCCAGCATCAGCTTCTCTCAAAACGCTGAGCAGTACGTTCCCACCGACAGCGCAAGCAAATAACAAGAAAAAGGCGGGTTATCCCGCCTTTTCTTTCTAAAAAGGAAAAAGACTATGATCACGAACGAAGAAAAAACCGTTGCTCTTTTAAAGGAAAAAGGCTTTCACATCTCCTTTGCAGAATCCTGCACGGCAGGGCTTGCCGTGGGCGCGCTCGTGGACGTCCCCTCAGCATCGGCGGTGCTTAATGCGTCCTTTATCACCTACGCCAACGAAGCCAAAATCAAATACGCGCACGTCCAAGAGGATACGCTCAAAGCCCACGGTGCGGTGAGCGAGGACGTCGCTCTCGAAATGGCGGCTGGCGTCGCAAAGGAAACAGGAGCAGAGGTCGGCGTTGGCATCTCGGGCATTGCAGGTCCGGGGGGCGGCACGGCGGAAAAGCCCGTCGGCACGGTGTGCTTTGGCTTTTATGTCAACGGAAAAGCATCCGCCTGCACCTGCCACTTTGGGGAAACGCTATCCCGCAAGGAGATCCGCGAGTGCGCCGTGCGCTTCGTGTTTCGTTCGCTCTGTACGCTTCTGAAATAAGAAAAAATCTCTCTTGCAACCTAGCCTAGAGCAGGTGCGTCAAGAGAGATTTTTATTTTGCCGCAATTAGGGCTTCCTTTTGCTCACGCGTGAGCGCTTTGATCTCACACTCTCGCTTTAGCGCCGCGCTTTTTTCCCCGTATTCCTCAAAATACACAAGCGTAACGGGGCGGCGGGCGCGGGTGTACTTTGCACCGCCTGCGCGTTCTCCGTTATGTGCGCGGACGCGCGCATCGAGCGCATTCGTATATCCCGTATAAAGCGAGCCGTCGCGGCAACGAAGAATATATACGTAGTTCTTTTTCATCTTTTTCTAAATAGAGCAGCCTTCCCTCGCGGGAAGGCTGCCTTTTTACTTAAATATCAAAATCACGTCTGTCGTAGGACGCCGTACCAACCAGAGCAGCCGTCTGCTTTGCCTGTACGGGAATGCTTCCAAGCACCGTGAACGCAGCCGTCTTTTCGCCGGCAAGAACGAAGGTGCCAAGCGCCGTCGTGCTAAAGGTAACGTAGCCGTCCTCTTGCGCGGTGATGGTAACCTCAGTTGCCTTGCCGTTCTTCACGGAGTACAGCTTCAAGGTACCGTTCGCCATCTTTGCGGCGGACTTGTTGAGCACGACCTTTACGGTCACGCCGCCCGAAACGCTGATCGCAGCACCGTTCGAATCGTGGATCGAAAGGGTTACAACCTGCAAGGGCAGATATCCGTCTGCAAACGCAACGTTCTTATAATCGGCAACCTTGCCGAACTCTGCCTTCACGTGAGTTCCGGCATAGAAGGTAAGGCTTCCGCCCGTCACGAGCGCGTTGCCCGAGTTTTCCATAGCGACGCAGGTGGTATATGCTTCCACCTCTCTCTCGCAGACCGAGCAAACGCCTACAACGATACCCGTTCTGTCTGCCGTTGCGGCACGAACGACCGTTGCCTTTGCCCAATCCACCTTGTGGTCGCCCACTGCAGCTTCAAGAACCACGTGGCACGCCAAGCAGACGCGACCCTTACCGCAGTTTGCGGCGTGCGCCTCGTCGGGAGAGTGTCCCGTCTTTTCTTCTGCAACCAAAGAGCAGACCTTGCACTGCTTATCTACCGTGCAAGAGGAATGCTCTCTGTTCCAAGTATGATCGCCGGTCGCCTTGCCGAACACCGTTTTATAACCGGTTTGCGTGACGCCGTTTTCATCCTCATATTCATACGCAACGGTATAGCCCTCTACCTGGCAGTGTACACACTCATTCTGTCCGCAGTTGGTGCAAACCTGATCGTTACCGCAGGTTTCGAGCGTGCCGGGAACGCATTTCTTAATGGGGATGATGACCGTGTTACAAACCATACAGGTCTGTGCTCTCAAGCAGTTCGCTGCTCTTCCGGGGCGGTGTGCCTTGCCCTCTTTCTCAACGAATCCGCAAACGGTACAAGCAGTGTCCTCGCAAGCGAATTCGGCCTGCTTGATATCGTGGTCGCCATCGTGCGTGTGCGTACCGCAAACAGAGCAGTCGTACTCAGCACAAGGCTTGTTTGCGTCATAATCGGGGTTGGTATGGGATGCGGTTGCCGCAACCATCGTATGGCATCTTTCGCACTCTTGATCGATGCAGTGCTTGTCGCCAATGCTGTGCGGAGCAGTCGCGGGAGCCGGGAAGAACTCACCGCAGTATTCACAGTTGTAGTCTACACAAGCGAAGGGTCTTTGGGAATGTGCAGAGGGGTCCACGGGGACGGTTGCATTCTTTTCAAGAAGCACTCCGCAAGTAGAGCAAAACTTATCACCGATACCCGTCTCTTTACAAGTAGAAGCCTTGTGAAGGTCGTTGTTGTCTTTATCAATGATGTACGTCGTCGCGCCGTGCGAGCAGTTGGTGATGGTTTCATTCGAAATGATCCAGCTGGAATATGCAACGCCGGAGTCGAGCTTTTCGCTGACCCAAGCGTTCAGCGCTTCAAAGAGAGAACCGATCTCGGCACCCGCGGTAAAGCGATACATTTCCTGCAACACGCCGTCGCCGCCGCAAGGACAATCAGCGTTCGGCGCGCCTTCCGTACAAAGCGATCCTGCGATCTCCCAGCAAGCGACGTTCTCACTCTTTACGACCGTACCAACGAGGAACTCGGTCTCGCCGTCTTCCGTTTTGGGCTGATACGCATAGACCTGCGTTGCCGTACCGTTGCCACCGCCAATATCGTTATGCGCCTTTAAAAGGCTGGCAAAATCAGGCTCTGCACGCAGAGCAAAGGAGTGATGCACCGTACCGTCGTTCAAGCCGACGATCGTACCGAAGGTGGGGGTAGTTCCGGTCGCGGTGACAGTTGCTGCAGAGAAGCAGTTCTCCACAGAAGCGCCCGCCTCGACCTTTGCGGCAACACCGCCCGCAAAGTCGCCGTTAAGGGTTGTTTCCACCGTAGCGGAGGAATAGCAGTTCTCTACTGCCGACGTGCCCTTAAGCTCACCGACGACGCCGCCGAGCGCCGAAGCGACCGTGTGCTTATATGTACCGCCGACAACCGAGTTGCGAATGAAGGTATCCGTCGCAACACCCACAAGGCCGCCCGTTGTGCCGTTGCCCGTCACCTCTAAAGCAGAGGTACAAGCGTCAAGCACGGAGCCCGTCGCGTTACCGACGATGCCGCCGAACACGGCACCGCTCTTCAAGCCGCTGATGTAGCCTGTTCCTGCCGCATCGTCCTTCGATACGACGCAGTTTTCAAAGGTAGAATTCACTGCCTCGGCAGCGATCACGCCGACGGCACCGTCCTTACCGACCGCCTGAAGAAGCGTCACTTTAACCGTTAAATCCTTGACGGTAGCCCCCTCGAGCTTTGCAAAAAGGCCCGAGTAAGCGCCTTGCTGTTCCGTAATTTTAGCGTTACTAGCGTTTTTGATCTCGCTGATCTGAAGACAAGAGATCGTCTTTCCGTTTCCGTTAAAGACGCCCTTAAAGGCAACGACCTCTGCCGTTCCGTCGTACATACCGCCGATGGGCTTAAAATTAGTATAGGGGGCGCCTCTCTTATTAACAAGCGGCGTCAACGCAATGTCGTCCGTCAAGCGGAATTCAACACCCTCGGTGTTACCGCCGTCGCTGACGTATTTTGAGAAGTCGGCAAGGTCCTGCTCCGTTGCAATGGCAACAATGTCACCCGCGACCGCAGGAGTTGCAACCGTCACGTTTGCCATCGTCTTGTTCGGCTCGGTTTCAGCACCCACACCAAACGCACACACGCAGGTGATGAGCATCACGACCGAGAGAAGCAGACACGGAAACAAAAGCTTCTTTTTCATAGTGTTTCTCCTATTTCTGGTTTCTTTCGATTCCCCGAGAGATGGGGATACATTCCTACTATGTATTGTAGCACAAAAAGTGCAATTTGTCAATAACGACCAAAAGAAATTTGTTGCTTTTTATATTTATGTAACAAATTGTCGGGCGATCTTCCAAAAGCGCCCTTTTGTCACCAATTTTACGGGCGTTTGAAGTCAAAAAAACATTTTTCGCCCGTTTTCTTTCCTTTTTCGGACAGAAAAACCCGAAAACGGAAATTTTTTTAGATATTTTTTTCCAAAAAGTATTTACAAAAAATATTTTTTGTGCTACAATACCCTTAGAAAACAAAAACGGCGCACGAAGGCTTGTCGAGATGCGTCGCGCGTTAAAAATTTTTTTACATTTGAAAAGGAGAGCATTAATGGATTCCTTTGCGAAAAAACTAAAAGAATTAAAAGCCCGCCGCGGCTATACCGCAAGCGAGCTGAGCGAAAAAAGCGGCGTGCCCCTCGGCACGCTCAACAAGCTGCTGTCGGGCGTTATTGAGGAGCCCAAGCTCTCCACCGCCAAGGCGCTTGCCGCCGCACTCGGCACCACCCTCGCCGCCATTTTAGGCGAGGCAACGGACACCCCCTCGGCAGACGACGAAAGAAAGCTCTTGCACGATTATCGCGCAACGGACGGCTACGGAAAGGCACTCATCCGCAAGGTCGCGGAGATGGAAAGCGGTCGCACCGCCGACACGGGCGAGGGACAGGACGAGCGTACCCTGCGCGCGCAAAGCGGCGAAGAGGGCGCAGTCATCACCCTTCCCCTCTATTACAGTCCCGTTTCCGCAGGCCCCGGTGCCATTCTTGACGGCGGCAGTCACGAAACCATCGACGTACGTGCAGGCTACGCCACGGAGCAGGCAGACTTTGCGCTGCGCGTCAGCGGCAACAGTATGGAGCCCCGCTTTAAGAGTGGCGATATCGTGCTCGTGCATCAGCAAAACGCCGTTCTTTTCGGCGAGCTTGGCATCTTTATCGCAGACGGCGAGGGGTATTTTAAGCGCTTTATGGGCGACAGACTCCACTCGTTAAACCCCGAATACCCCGACATTCCCTTGCGCCGCTTTGACGACTTTTTCTGTTGCGGCAAGGTCGTCGGTCATATGAAGAAGAAATCTTGACCCAAACGGAAAAACGGTCGCCTCTGGGCGACCGTTTTTTTTAGTTTTCCCTCGTTTTCATCATCGCAAGCACCGCGATGCCCAGCGTCAAGGCAAAGGTGACGGCGATGCCGCCCTCAAGCCCGAACGCACCGCCGTGCAAAAGCGCGGCGTCCTCAGCAAGCGAGAGGGAGAGGAGCGACGTCGGAAGCAGCTCTCCGCTGACGGGCGAGCCGAGAATCAATCCTTCCCCAATGTTCCAAAGCGCGTGCAGTGCCGCGGCACCGAAGAGATTCCCCCCGCGGATCATATAAAGCGACGCAAGGATGCCGAACAAAAAGAGATTGAGAAAGGCAAGCGGCGTCACCCCCGCATTTGCACGGTGGAAGAAGGAAAAGAGGAGTGATGAGATGACCATCGCGGAAAAGAGAGAGGTGCCCCGCGAAAGCGAGGTCATCAAGTAGCCGCGGAAAAGCACTTCCTCGGCAAAGCCCTGCACGAGAAAGCCGAGAAACAAAAGCAAAAGGAGTCCCGGGCGAACCTTTCCCAGCCCGTCAAGCGAAACAGCACCGAACACGGTGCCGAAAAGCAAGGCAAGAAGCAGAAGCAAAAGTGCCGTTCCTGCCCCCGCAAGCGCCGAGGGAAGCGCACCCTTTTTGCGGATTCCCATTGAGAGAAAGGAGCGTTTTTCCACCAAACGGCAATAAAAGACGGCACACACGATCACCGCCGCCGTGGCAACCAGCGTCGCGACCAAAACGGCGTCCGACCGAAGCATTCGCTCGGTGAGCGCCTCAAGGCGTCCGTCCTCAAGCGCCGTCGCATCGGAAAACAACTCCCACACGCCCTCGCTTGAAAACAGAACGACCAGCACCACGGGCGTCAAAAAAACGCCCTGCAAAAAATTCGCGATCCCGTAAACGAGAAGAAAGATAAGAAGCGTCTTAAAAAGTGAAAACGGGCGCGCATTCTCTTCATTCCCACGCACCTCTTTTAGAAAAAGAGGGGTTCCGAGTTTTTCAAACATTGCCTTTTTCCTTTCCGTCTTATTTTGCCCAACGGACAACGTTATAGTCCTTGCAGGTGTAGGCGTCTGCCACGCGATACCTCTCCGCAACGCCCTCGCTCACGACCCTCGCAAGCTCCTTTTCCAAAAGAGAACGGTAAAGGTACACGCCCGCGTAGCTCGGCAGATCGTTAAACCAAGCGGTAACGCGCTCGTCCTCGGAAAGATAGGGTGCGTCGTCCAGCGCATAGCGCATCACGTAGTAGCTGCCCTCGTTCTTGGCATCTCTCACCTTAACGACCTTCCCCACCGTATCCGCCAAACGGAACGCAGAGAAAAGCTCTTCGCTGAAAAAGCCCTCGTAGCTTTTATACGCATAGAGATAGATACCGTTGGGGTGCTTGCCCGAGGTGATGCCCTCGCCTTCTACGGAATATTCCTTTTCGAGGGCGGTAAAGGCTTCTTCACTCACGCCCGTGGATACCGTTTTGTCCGCAGCAGGACCGCCGAAAAGGGCGTTTTCCAGCGCCGCGATGCGCTCGCCATCCACCTTATCCGTGATGTAGATCATATTGTAGCGACCGTAGTTGCTTTTGTAAAAGTCGGCAAGCGCCTCTTGGTAGCTCTCGCTATAGATCGCCGACGCATCCGAAAAGAGCGCGCGGTAAAGCGCCGCATATTTTTGCTCGTAGAGTGCCACCTGCTTTACGGCTTTTTTCTTTACGCCGTAATCTTGCTTGAGCGCGTCAAAGGGGACTTCCCCGTAGCTCTCGGCTTCAAAGTCGGAAAGGAGCGCGTCAAGCGACTCGTAGTCGCTGTCGGTAAGGGTGTACCCTTGGCTGTCAAAGAGAGAGGCGGCGATAAAGCGCAAGCGGATCTCCTCTGAGATCATCTCAAAAAAGCGCGCTTCATAGGTGCGCCCGTCCTCGCCCTTCTCTTGCCAGCCCGCCGCGCTATCCTCAATTTCAAGGTCGCGGTAATGTACGAGATACTCGTATTTTAAGCAAGAAAACCAATAGGAAAAGGCGTCCTCACGCAGCGTGGCGCCCCCGAAGCGGTAAACGGCGGGGGAAGCGGTAAAGGCAAGAATGAGGGCGGTCAAAAGGATCGCCACCGCAACGGCGGCGGCAACGATGCCAAGGAAAAGTCCGCGTTTTATTTTGCGCGGCTTCTTTTCTTTTGTCTGTAATATCATTGTTTTTCCCCCTCAAGAGATGATTGCGCGGCGGCAAGATATTCAGTGAGAAGCCTGTACGCCGCGTACACGCTCTCCTCGCCCTTTGCAAGTCGGTAGACAAGCACGGGAGCGCTTGCGGCGGCAACGAAGCGCAAGCTTTTATGCGTTTCAAACAGCAAGCTCCAAACGGAGAGATCGGGCGTGTCGCTAAAGAAGCGCACGCAACCGTCCTTTTCGTCAATTTTCGCAATACGCGCTTCCGACGCCATCGAACGGAGCGCCGCCACGTGCAAAAGGCGCAAGACCGCCTTGGGTGGCTCGCCGTAGCGGTCGCAAAGCTCGTCCGTCACGTCCGAAACGTCATCGTCGCCCCGAATAAAGGAGATCTTCTTATACATTTCCATTCGCTCGGGCGACGTGCAAATGTATCCCTCGGGAATATGCGCGTCCACCGCAAGCTCGATGCGTGACTCAAGGGGGGGCGCGACCTTCTCGCCGCGCTCCTCTAGGATCGCCTCGTTCAAAAGGCGCACGTAGAGATCGTAGCCCACGGCGTCAATGTGTCCGTGCTGCTCTGCGCCCAGCAGGTTGCCCGCGCCGCGGATCTCAAGGTCGCGAAGCGCGATCTTAAAGCCCGCCCCAAAGGACGCATACTCGCGGATGGCGCGCAAGCGCTTTTCCGCGATCTCGGAGAGGCACTTGCCCCTGCGATAGGTAAAATACGCATACGCCTGACGCCCCGAGCGCCCCACTCTGCCGCGAAGCTGGTGAAGCTGAGAAAGCCCCATACGGTCGGCGTCCTCAATGATCAAGGTGTTGGCGTTGGGTAGGTCAACTCCCGTTTCCACGATGGTGGTGCAAATGAGAACGTCGATCTCGCCGCGCACGAGGGATTGCCAAATGTCCTCAAGCTCTTCCTTGGGCATTTTGCCGTGGGCAAAGGCAATGTGCGCGTCGGGGAATGCCTCGGCAAGACGCACGGCAGGGCGCTCCATCGTTTCCACGCGGTTGTAAAGATAAAGCACCTGCCCGCCGCGTGCAAGCTCACGGCGCACGGCTTCCGTCACAACGCGGTCGTTGTGCTCCAAAACGTAGGTCTGCACGGGCTGACGGTCAGCGGGGGCTTCGTCAAGAACGGACATATCGCGAATGCCGCTCATCGCCATATTGAGGGTGCGGGGAATGGGGGTGGCAGAAAGCGTTAAAACGTCTACGTCCTTGGTCATCGCCTTGAGCTTTTCCTTTTGTCCCACGCCGAAGCGTTGCTCCTCGTCCACGATGAGAAGTCCGAGGTCACGGAAGGAAACGCCCTTTGAAAGAAGACTGTGCGTGCCGATGATAAGGTCTATATCGCCCCTTGCAAGGCGGCGAAGGATCCTTTCCTGCTCCTTGGGCTTTTTTAGGCGCGAGAGCATTTCAACGTTCACAGGATAGCCGCGCATACGTGAGATGGCGGTTTGATAATGCTGCATAGCAAGAATGGTGGTCGGCACGAGAATGGCGACCTGCTTGCCCGAAACGATGGCTTTGAAGGCGGCGCGCAGGGCGACCTCGGTCTTGCCGAAGCCCACGTCACCGCAAAGAAGGCGGTCCATCGGTACGGGGCGCATCATATCGCCCTCGATCTCCTCGATCGCGGCAAGCTGAGGCTCGGTTTCCTCAAACTCAAAGTTCTCGGCGAACTCCCTTTCGAGGTCGCACGCGGGCGGGTAAGCATACCCCTCTTTTTTCTGCCGTTCGGCGTAAAGCGCGATCAGTTCCTTCGCCATATCCTTAGCGGCAGCCTTGGCGCGGCTCTTTTGCTTTTGCCAATCCGAGCCGCCAAGACGCGAGATGCGAACGGTGCCCTCTTCGGCACCCGCACCGATATACTTGGCGATCATCTCGAGGCGTTCCGCAGGCAAAAGAAGGCTGTCCGAGCCCGCGTAACGAATGGTGATATAGTCGCGCGTCACACCGTCTTGACGGATCTGTTGCATTCCGTCGAAAATGCCGATACCGTGCACGGCGTGCACCACGTAATCGCCCACCGAAAGATCCGCATAGGAAAGGATCTTTTGTCCCGCGGGGCGGGGCGCGCGGCGGCGTCTTGCCCGCGCGCGGCGGTGCTTCACGCCCTCGTCGGGGGCGGTAGAAAGCACGGCGATCTTGGGCACGAGAAGCTCAAAGCCCGACGGATACGCGCCAAAGGCAACGCCCACGGCGTCGTCTAGCACCTCGTACCCCTCGTCGCTATCGCCAGAGATGCGCTTCACGGGGAACGCGCGCGCCGCAAGCATCTCCGCAAGCGCGTCTGCCTCTGCCGCGCTCTCGGCAAGGACCAAGACGCGGTAATACCCGCTTCTCAAGGTCGAAATATCTTCAAAAAGTAAACTTTCCTTTCCAAAATAGGAAACTGTGCGGCGAGAACGGAAACCGAAAAGCCCCGCGAGCTTTCCCGAATAGCTATTTCCAAAGCCCGTCGCATACACGGGAATGTGCTTAGTAAGAAAGAGGGAAAGATCCCCCTGCGTCAAGCAAAACGCATTGTATTTTTTGTCAAGCAGTCCGTCCGCAACGACCGAGGTCGCTTCCTCGGAGAGTGCGGAAAGCAGCGTTCCCGTCGCCTCGGAAGAAAGGCTGTCCCCCACGACGAACACCGCCGTGCGCTCCCCCTCGAAATAGGAAAGAAGCGTCGCCATCTCGGGATAAAGCAGGGCAAAATAACGGTCGGCAAAGGGAACGTCGCCATCCCCCTCTAACAGCGCAAGCTCGGAAGAAAGGAGTGCTTTTGCTTCCCCCGTTGCGCGCGAGAGGAGTGCCTTATGCGCGACGCACATCGCCTGCCGAGAGGATTCGTCCCACAAGCTCTCGCGCGCAGGCACGAGAGAGATCTCGGGTGCCGTTTGGGTCACGCGCTGAGAAATGGGATCGAAATAGGCAAGTCGGTCAACCTCGTCGCCAAAGAATTCAAGGCGCACGGGCGCGTCCTCGCCCGCCGCATACAAATCAAAAATGCCCCCGCGGTGTGCAAACTGACCGACGCCCTCAACGAGCGATACGGGTGTGAAGCCCATACGCACGAGCCGTTCGGCAAGCTGCGCGGGAGAGATCTCGTCGCCCACGCGGAGCGAAAGCGCGTTTTCCCCGAGCTTTGCGGGGGGAATGGTGCGTTGCAAGGCGGCGTAAGGGGTGGTGACGACCGTCACGCTTTCCCCCGCCAAAAGACGACAAAGCACCGAGAGCCGTTCGCGCTCGGTGTCGTGAGAGGAAACAATATTTAGGAAAACGAAGTCCTTCGCAGGGTAGTAGAGGGCGTTTAGCCCCTCTGCCGACAGGAAGGACGCCGTGCGGGCGGCCGCCCCCTCATCGGTGACGAAGAGCAGGCGAGGGGTGGGATACTTCTCCGCCGCGTAGCGTAAAAGCTCGGTGAGAAAGGCGTCCGACGCGCCGTCCGACAGACCGCTGACGCTGATGGGCAGGGGCTTCTCTGCGGAGAGCTGCTCATCCAGCGCGCGGCAGACACCGAGAAATTCTCGGTCCGCGGTGATGGTGCGGGTAATCAGTTTCAAAAGGGTACTCCTTTTTGGTTTTGCGAGAAGGTGTTCAAGAAAAGGGTCTGCAAAAAATCCGAAAATTTAAAATCGCAATAGGCGATTTTAAGCTTTCCTTTCGGGTCATCACAAAATGACCCGAAACAGAGCGGTCTGTTTTGCCAAGGGAAAAACGACCTGCAGAAAAAATCCGAATAGGATTTTTTCTCCGGTTATTTGGAAAAACGGGACATGCAAAGGTCCTCTTTTCCCGAAAACCACAGGGCGAGGGCTTCGGGAAGGGCGCTTGCCGTATTGGTGAGGGCGGCGAGATCGTCTTTGGAAAATTTACCGAGCACCCAATCTGCGAGGTCGTAGGCAGGGTTCGGTTTCTCGCCCACACCGAGACGGAAGCGCACGAAGGCGCCACTGCCTAAGTGGGCGATGATGCTTTTCAGTCC
>JAZSBJ010000023.1:0-5776 GCA_045602305.1 Eubacteriales bacterium
GTGGGACCGCCCACGTCGTGAATGAATCCTTTAAAGTCGGGGAGGGAGGTGGTCTTCTTGGCTTCCTCTAAAACGCTTTCTCGACTGCGCGAGGTGACCGCACGCCCTTGGTGAAAGGCGATGGCGCAGAAATTACAAGCCCCGAAGCAACCGCGGTTGTGGGCGATGGAAAATTTCACCTCGGCAATGGCGGGAACGCCCCCGTCCTTTTCGTAATCGGGGTGATAGGTGCGCGCGTAGGGAAGCGCGTACACGGCGTCCAACTCCTCGCGCGTCAAGGGGGGCATCGGCGGGTTTTGCACCAGCATCTTATCCCCGTAATATTCCACGACTGCCTTGCCTGAAATGGCGTCTGCGTTGCGGTATTCTGTCGAAAAGGCGCGGGTATAGGCGCGCTTGTCTGTCTTTAAAACGTCGTAATCGTCCGTTTCCACGTAAGGGAAATGTACCTTTTCACCGCGCTTGGCAAGATACACACAGCCGCGCACGTCGCGGATCTTTTTGACGGGAATGCCGCGGTCTAGGAGCGAGGCGAGCCGCCTTAAGATGTTTTCTCCCATTCCGTAGGTAAGAATGTCCGCACGGCTGTCGACCAAAACGGAGCGACGGACGCGATCGTCCCAATAATCGTAGTGGGCAAAGCGGCGAAGCGATGCTTCAAGCCCGCCAAGGATGATGGGCACGTCCCCATACGCCTCGCGAATGCGGTTGGAATATACGATCACCGCGCGGTCAGGACGAAGTCCCATCTTGCCGCCGGGAGAATAATAGTCGTAGCTCCTGCGCTTTTTGGAAACGGTGTAGTGCGCCACCATCGAATCGATGTTGCCCGCTGTCACGAGAAATCCAAGGCGCGGACGCCCGAAAATTTGAAACGCGTCCTTCGTGCGGTAATCGGGCTGGGCGAGAATGGCGACGCGATAGCCCGCGTCCTCAAGTACGCGGGAAATGATGGATACGCCAAAGGAGGGGTGGTCGATATACGCGTCACCCGTAACGTAAACGAAGTCGACAGAGTCCCATCCGCGTTTCCGAACGTCCTCGGCACAAACGGGAAGAAAGGCATCGCGAGTAAGTGCGTTCTCCGTCATTGTATGCTCTCCTTTTCGGCTGGATTTGAAAAAGAGAGAATAGGCGCAGGACAACGCCTGTCTTATTCTCTCTTTGGGGGTTAGTCGAGGGTAAAGGTAGCCAGCGTGACCTCGGTCTGCTCGCTGTTTTTCATATCGCGCAAGAAGGCTTTTCCGCTTTCGATCTCGCTATCGCCGAGAATGAGCGCGTAGTCCGCAGAGAGCTTGTTGGCGTACTTCATCTGTGCCTTCAGGCTTCTGCCAACGAGGTCGCATTCCACGTAAAGCCCCGATTTGCGGAGTCTTTCCGCGAGGGAAAGGGCGGTAGGAACGGCGCGGTCGCCGAGCGTTGCGATATAAAGGCGGGGTGCGGGTGCTTGGATGTTTGCAAGCCCTTCCTTCTCCATCGCCAAAATGACGCGCGTGATGCCCATACCGAAGCCGATGCCCGAAAGGGCAGGACCGCCGAGCGATTCCACAAGTCCGTCGTATCTGCCGCCGCCGCAAACGGTGCTTTGCGCGGCAATGCCCTCGGCAACGAACTCAAAAACGGTGCGCGTATAATAGTCAAGACCGCGCACGATGGCAGGGTCTACGACGTAGGGGATCTCCATAGCGTCAAGGATGGCGCAGAGCTTTTCAAAATGTGCGGCACAGTCGGGGCAAAGATGGTCGACGGTGCGGGGTGCCTTTTTCGCGATGGCAGAGCAAATGGGGCTCTTGCAGTCGAGAAGGCGTAAGGGGTTCTTGTGCAAGCGCTCGCGGCAGGTGTCGCAGATCTCATCCGTGTGCGCGGAGAAATGCTCGGTGAGCGCCTCGCGGAAGGCAGGGCGGCAGGCTTTACAGCCGATGGAGTTTAAGTGCAAGCGAATGCCCGAAAGCCCAAGACGGCGAAGCACCGAATAGGCAAGCGCGATGACGTTCGCATCTGCGGCGGGGGTGTCTGCCCCGAACATCTCGGTGCCGAACTGGAAAAACTCGCGCGTTCTGCCCGCCTGCGGCTTCTCGTGACGGAAGCAGCTCATAATGTAATAATATTTTTGCGGCATCGTGTCGCCGTATTTTCCGTTTTCGATGAGTGCACGCGCAACGCCCGCCGTGCCCTCGGGGCGCAGGGTGATGCTGTCCTCGCCGTCAAGGAAGGTGTACATCTCCTTTTGCACGACGTCCGTCGTATCGCCCACGCCGCGCACGAAAAGCTCGGTCAGCTCAAAGGTGGGAATGCGGATCTCGCCAAAGCCGTATTTCTCGGCTTCCTCGCGCATAATGCCCTCAATATAACGGAAAAGAGGGGTTTTGTCGGGTAAAATATCCATTGTGCCCTTGATCTTTTGAATCATAATGTGCTATCTTCCTTTTCGGTAAAATCGTTTTCGTGAAGCGTGTCGAGCAGATAGGCAAGACGCTCTGTTTTTCCTAAATAGTGCAAGGCACCGAGGACCGCCTCAAAGCCCGTCGCCGCGCGGTATTCTCCGTAGCTTGCGTGGGCGGGACGGGAAAGTCCCTTGTGGTTGAAGGCGCGTCGGTAAATATCCGTTTCCTCTTCCGAAAGAAGAGGGAGAAGCTGCTTTGCCTTTTCTGCCTGCTTTGGGGCAGTCACGTAAAGAAGCGAAAGACGGTTTAACTCCCCCGCGTGAGAAATGCCCGCGGACACGAGCCGTCCGCGCACGTAAAGAGAATACACCGCGTCGCCGAGATAAGAAAGCGCCATCACGGCGGGAAGCTCTTTTTCCATCGTCTGCGCTCCTTTCGTTTTCTCTCTTTATTTTACCATATCACGCTCCGTTTTGCAACAGTTAAAGCGCGGAAATCTCGTCTTTTTTTTCGGGAAATGAAAAAAAAGAAAAGTTTTTCCTGCCTTTTTCCAAAAACACTTGAAATGCGACAAACGGATATGTTATAATATATTTGTAGTATTATCCGTCTTTATTGCTTGGCGGGGAAGGGGAAGGTTATGCAGCCGTACGCGTATATCGGAGAGAATCTTGCACGCATCCAAAACGCGTGCCGTGAGCGTGCACGCGCCCTTGGCATCCCCGCACCCACCCTGCTTGCCGTCACCAAAAGCGCCACGGCGGAAGAGGTGCGCGCGCTCGTCGAGGAATTCGGACAAGCCGCGATCGCAGAAAACCGTACGAATCTCTTTACCGAGCGATATGAAATGTTTGCGGACGCCACGCGCCCCGAGATGCATCTTATCGGCTCGCTTCAAACCAACAAGGTCAAGTATATCGCGGGCAAATGCGCCCTCATTCATTCTCTTGACTCCTTGCGCCTTGCCGCTGAGATCGAAAAGCAGTCGGCAAAAAGAGAGATAAGAATGCGCGCCCTGATCGAGATCAACAGCGGACGCGAGGAAGCCAAGGGTGGCATTCTTCCCGAGAAAGCGGAAGGCTTTGCCGAGGCGGTCAAAAGAGATTTCCCGCACATCGCCCTTTCGGGTGTGATGACGATGGCGCCCGTCTGCAGGGAGAAAGAGGAATATCGCCCCTATTTTAGGGAAACGGCGTCCATCTTCCGACGCTTAAAGGAAAACGGATATTTTGAGGGCGACGGCGTTTTGTCGATGGGAATGAGCGAGAGCTTTGACGTTGCCATCGAGGAAGGCGCTACCGTCGTTCGCATTGGACGCGCCCTATTTCAAAAGTAAAACAGTCCTGTCTTGGACACGAGAAAATAATCAAAAAGAGAGGAAAACAGAATGAACTTTTTCGGTAAAAAAAGCGGACACTTCGGAGAAGAGGACGATTTTTACGATGCAGGTCTTGAGGGCGACACCTTAGAGGAGGTCGCAGAGCCCGAGGAAGCGGAGCTTCCCCCCTTGGATGCACACGCAGGAATGGGCATCGGCGGCGGTAGCCTTGAGCTGAAGGTCGTTCATTCCGAGAAATATGAGGACGTCGTTGCGGTTGCGGAGCATCTTCTCAACCACTGCACCGTCGTTTTGGATTTGAACGACGCCAACAAGGAGGTCAGAAGAAGAATCCTTGACTTCCTTTCTGGCGTTGCCTTTTCCATCGGCGGACAGGTGCGCCGCGTGACCGAGAACACCTACATCATCACGCCCAGCAACGTGGACGTCAGCGAGTCGCACGTGCCCACGCCCGTCAGCGAAAACTAAGGTGCAGATCCTTCTTTATCTCATTGCGGCGACGGTGGGGCTTGCCTTGCGCGTCATCTATATTGCGATGTTTATCGAGGCGATCCTTTCTTGGTTCTTGACCGACGATCACCCCGTGATGGCAGTACTTCTTTGCGTGACCGCCCCCATCGTTTTGCCCGTGCGCGCTTTTCTTTCGCGCATTCCCGCCTTGCAAAGGATACCCATTGACCTATCCTTTCTCGTCGCTTTCGTTTTGCTCGTCTTTATTATGAATGCGTTGCCGCCCGTGGCGCTTCCCACCTAACGAGGTCTTATGCAGAAATTATCAAAAAGCAACCGTTTGAGGATCCTTTACGGCGCGATCCTCGTCCTTGGCATTTTTCTTGATCAGCTTTCCAAGGCGCTCGCCGTCAAGTTCCTTTCCGTTCGTGCCACCCTGCCGCTTTGGGAGGGTGTTTTGCACTTGACCTACGTTGAAAACAGAGGCGCGGCGTTTGGTATGCTCAAAAACCACCGCTGGGTGTTTTTGGTCTTTTCCACGGTCGCCATTCTTTTGCTTGCGGCGTATCTGTTCCGCGGCGTATCCTATCTCTCCGAAAAGGGTGAGGGTGGCGTGTATCCGCCCCTTGCTCCCCTTGGCGGTGTCGCGCTTTCCCTGATCGTTTCGGGCGGCATCGGCAATATGATCGACCGCATTGCGCTTGGCTACGTCGTGGATTTCATCGACGTGCGCCTGATCAACTTCGCCGTATTTAATGTTGCCGACAGCTTCGTTACCGTAGGGGCGGTGACCCTTGCCTTGCATCTTCTTTTGCCCCTCTTTCAAAGAAAAAAACCAGAGTAATGCCTAAAGAGAGGAAGCCGCGGTTTCCTCTTTTTTTAGAGAAAGGAGTCCGTATGGAAGAGTATATCGTCACAGAAAACGAGGCGGAGATGCGTCTTGACGCCTTTCTTGCCCTACATACCGATCTTTCGAGAAGTGCCGCCGTGCGCTTGATTGAGGACGGGTGCGTTTTCGTGAACGGCACGCCAAGGGACAACAAAAAAACGCCCCTTTCGGCGGGCGATACGGTATCCCTTTCGCGTCCCGAGGTCGTGCCCTACGAGGTCTTGGCAGAGGACATTCCGCTTGACATCGTATATGAGGACGACGCTTTGCTCGTCATCAACAAGCCCAAGGGGCTCGTCGTGCATCCCGCGGCGGGGAACGAGCGCGGCACGCTCGTCAACGCACTTTTATACCATTGCGGCGATTCGCTTTCGGGCATCGGGGGCGTGGCACGCCCCGGCATCGTCCACCGCATCGACAAGGATACAAGCGGACTTCTCGTCGTTGCCAAAACGGACGCCGCCCACCGCGCGCTCGCTTCCCAGCTTGAGGATCACAGTCTATACCGCGAATATCGCGCGCTCGTCCTCGGCGGCTTTAAAACGGATACGGGAAAGGTGGACGCACCCATCGGCAGACACCCGAAGGACCGCAAAAAAATGGCGGTCATTCTTAACGGGGCGCATACGGCAAAGAGAGCCGTCACCCACTATACCGTCCTTGCCCGCTATGGCAGATTCAGCGAGCTATCTCTCCGCCTTGAAACGGGACGCA
>JAZSBJ010000024.1:0-10555 GCA_045602305.1 Eubacteriales bacterium
CACCGAGGTATACAGCCGTATCACGGGTTACTACCGTCCCGTTCAGAACTGGAACGACGGTAAGGCACAGGAGTACAAGGAAAGACGCCTTTACGACATTCCCAAGTCCTACTCCCGTCACGAGAGCGACTCGGACTTCAAGACGCCCCTCTTCGACCGCACCGAAACCATCGGCGAAGCAGCCCCCGTTCTTGACACCGAGGCAGGCAACCGCACCATTCTCTTTGCCACCAAGACTTGCCCCAACTGCAAGATGGCAATGGCATTCCTCGACAAGGCAGGAATGAGCTATGAGCACGTCATTGCAGACGAGGACAGAGATCTCGTTGAGCAGTTTGACATTCATCAAGCACCCACGCTGGTCGTCGTTCGCGGCGGCAAGGTGGAGAAGATCGTCAACGTATCCAACATTCGCAAGTACATCGAGGCAAACAGCTAAAAATCCAAGCCCCGCACCCCTGCGGGGCTTTTTCAAAGGAGTGTAATATGTACGATATTATCATCGTCGGCTCGGGACCCGCGGGTCTTACCGCCGCCGTTTACGCCCTGCGCGCCGACAAGAGCGTTCTCGTCCTTGAAAAGGAAACCTTCGGCGGGCAGATCACCCTCTCGCCCCACGTAGAAAACTGCCCCGGCTTCCCCCACATCAGCGGAAGCGAGCTTGGCGAAAAGCTGCTCGATCAAGCAATGGGTCTGGGTGCTGAGATCGATATGGGCGAGGTCGTTTCCATTCGCCGTCAAGGCGAAACCTGCATCGTCGCCACCAAAGAGGGCAATGAGTACGCCGCCCGCGCCGTCATTTTAGCAACGGGCTCGCGCCACCGCCCCTTAGGCGTTGCGCGTGAGGAATCCTTTATCGGTCACGGCATCTCTTATTGTGCCGTCTGCGACGGCGCCTTCTTTGCAGGACGCGAGATCGCCGTCATCGGCGGCGGCAACTCCGCATTGCAAGAAGCGGTGATGCTTTCCGACATCTGCAAAAAGGTAACGGTAATCCAAAACCTCGCCTTCCTCACGGGAGAAAAGCGTCTTGCCGACAAGCTCCACGCCAAGGACAACGTAGACTTTATTTACAGCACCGTGGTAAAGGGACTTGAGGGCGAAAAGGAGCTGACCGCGCTCTTGCTTGAGAACACCGAAACGGGCAAAGCGACGCGCTTCCCCGTAGAGGGCGCCTTCGTATGCATCGGACAGATCCCCGAGAACGAAGCCTTCCGCGAGCACGTCACGCTCAACGAATACGGCTACATCGAGGCGAGTGAGGACTGCACAACACCCGACCCCGCCATCTTCGTCGCAGGCGACTGCCGTTCCAAGCGCATTCGCCAGATCACGACGGCAACGGCAGACGGGGCGGTCGCAGCGATTGCAGCTTGCCGATATTTAGACAAATGATGAGCTGACGCATTTTGGCATAACCGCAAACAAAATGAATTTTTATAGAATTAAGACGAGAGTACAGCTCTCGTCTTTTTCTTTTCCCTTTTTGATTAAGGTTGAAAACCTTGCGGTTTTCTTCACTATAATTCAATTTTGCTTGCTTTTCTATTCTGTTTGCAAACTTAAGTTGTCAATTCGGCAGAAAAACATTTAAAAACAACGAAATTTCCATTGACAATCATCCGTTTTTCTTGTATACTGTTCTCACATCCTGCCAACGGCAGGAAAACTTACATTTCTAGGAGGCATTTTTATGAAAACGATCGCAAACATTCTTTGGTTCCTCTTTACGGGACTCGGCTCCGCAATCGCTTGGTTCTTCATCGGTCTTATTTGGTGTATTACCATCATCGGTATTCCCTTCGGCAAGCAGGCATTTAAGCTGGCTGCACTCGCTCTTTGGCCCTTCGGCAAAACGGTTACCACTAACTTCGGCAAACACCCTATCGCCAACATCATCTGGCTCTTCTTGGGCGGCATCGGTCTTGCAGTTTCCTACCTTTTTGCAGGCATCCTCTGGTGCATCACCATCATCGGCATCCCCTTCGGCAAACAGTGCTTCAAGCTGGCTTCGCTCGCAGCGGTTCCCTTCGGTGCAACCATTCAATAATTTCACAAAAAACCGTCTGCTAAAGCAGACGGTTTTCTTTTTTCTAAATCGCGTCGGCTATTGCAAGGGCTTCACGGATGTGCCGCCCTCGCCCGAAAGGTCCGCCGCGACAACGCGGTCGCGGTAAAGGATGAGGTTGGCGTACACCTTGCTCTCCCCCTCGGTGCCCTCTAATTCGTAGGTGTAGCGCGTGAGCGTTTTGCCCGTGTAGCGCGAAAGATCAAAGCCCTGCTCCTTTTGCAGTTCGTTGTATCTCTGCAATACCGTGTCTAACGTCGCGGGCAAAGTATATTCTACCGTGCTTTTTGCATCTCCCGTGGCGCGGTAGCCCAAGGCGGAGAGAAATTCGCGGCGGTCGGTTTCGGTCACGATGCCGTCATAGCGCACCTCGGTCCCCGAAAGCACGGGTTCCTCTGCAGTATAAAACACCGTCATTCCGATAAGGACGGTAAGCGATAAAACAACGATCGAAACGAAGCGAAGCGTCGTCGCTTTTACGGCATAAATAAACATACATCTTCCCTCTCTTTCTTTTTCATCGCATCCTATGCGGGACGGGAAGAAAATATACCAAAAGAAAAAGCCGATCTTCGTTCCGAAAATCGGCTTTTTGTAATCAGTCCTTTACAGAACAATCCTTTTTGCCACCGTGGGCGCCAAAGATTTGCCACGCCCCCGTATCAAGAGATGCGAGGATCTCGCGGCGTTCCTCGGCACACAAAAGGGGATCGGTGTCCACCGAGGTCATTAAGATGGGAGCATAGCGGTTATACTCCGCCTGTTCGGGCGTCATTCCGTGTATGTTGACGTAAACGTCGCCCGTGATGACAACGCGATGCTCGCGGTCAATGAGAACGATCTCGCCGGGCAGATGCCCGCCCTTTCCCTCGTAAACTTCAAAATGAAGCGCACCGAAATCAAAGACACCGATGTTCGTGAGTGCTTCGGACGGCGTTTCCGTATCCCCCCAAAGGGCAACGAGGGTATCGGGATTTGCAGGCGTGTAAGAGGTCAGCATCTTGCAGATGTTGACGTACGGCTTATGCAGAGGATTCTCCTCGCGGTATCCGTCCTCTCCCCGCGCCTCTCTTCGCAAGCACTCAATGGATTTTTGAGAACCAAGCACCTCGTCAAACAGAGGCAAAAGCCCGCAGTGATCCACATCCGCGTGGGTCACGAGGATCCGCTTTTTCATACCGTCGAAATCGGGAAGAAGCGTGCGGAGCAGGGAAAGCATCTCTTCTTGATAGCAAGCGTACCCGCTATCGATAAAGAGCGTTTCACCGCGGCTTTTTAGGATCAGGGTGTTGCTGCCGCAAGGCGGCTCGATCAGCGTAAATTCCGTGTCGTCTGTAATTTTATGTGTGGTAATGCGCGGGGCGAACGCCTCACCCTTGGCTTTGCCAAGCAGCTCGGCAAACCTCGTTATGCTGTCAAAGGTCTTATAGGGAGAAAGCCCGCGCTCATCCAGCGTTTGCATTGCAAGATTGACGTACACCAAAAGCGAACGGCGAACGTCAGACGAAAGCCCAACGGTACGCGACAGCCCCTCAACGTAGGTGTTGTAAAAGATGCTGTTGTCGTACACACGCTCCGCACGGTTGTATTCGATCACACGAGCAGAGCAGATGCGCTCCACCGCCGTCAAAAACTCGGCTACCTTTTCGGGATCGGGCGCAAAAAGCCCCATCTTAAAATACTGATAGTCGGTACCGTTCTCTTGCGAGCTGATATAGGAGATGTTAAAATTAAAATCGTTGATAAGCGCCAGCACCTCGGTGACGCTTCCCGGAACGTCCTTCAAACGGAATTCAATCAAAACGACCCCCGTTTTGTCAACTCCGCTTTGCAAATATCCGATTTCTTCCAGCGCGATGTCGGCTTTTTTTAACTGCTCCGCCGTGCCCTCCGCATCAATAAAAAGGATGTGGGAATCCACCGCCTTGTTATAGCTGACGCGAGTAATGTTGACACCTAAGGCAGAAAAGCAACGGCTTGCCTTCAAAAAAGCGCCGATATGATCGGGCATAGTGGTAACGTAAGTTTTTTTCATACGCTCCCCCCTTTACACGTCCCTGCACTTCACGATTGCCTCGGTCACGTCCGTTAGGACCAACTCTCCGTTTTGGTTGTACGCCTCGATGGAAACCTCAACGAGTCCGTTTCTCGCATTGCGCCGTGTGAGGGCGGTAACCGTCGCGTGGCCAGACAAAACATCGTTGGCAAAAACGGGCTTTAGCCATTCGATCTTCGTGGATTTTCCCGCGAGAAGCTCCTCGCCGAAAAAGTCCACCTCTAGATATTTGGCCCACTCCGCCATAAAAGACATCACGCCGGGGGCAATCAGCTTGCCAAAGGGCGTTTTCTCGGCGTTCTCCTCATCGGTATGCAGAGGAATATTGTCGTAGTCGCGGGCAAACGCCAGCATCTTTTCTTTTTGAATGACGGTAGAGGAGATCTCTACCGTCATTCCTATTTTTATATCTTCGAAAAACATAATTCTAAGCCGTATCAGTTTTTCTTAAGTCCGAGGCGCGCTTCCGATTCCTCGCGCATCTTGTACTTGAGGATCTTGCCCGCGGCGTTCATCGGGAATTCGTCGACAAAGAGGAAGTATCTCGGCACCTTGTGGCGCGCGATGGACGCATTGCCGTATTCGCGCATCTCATTCTCGTCTGCGCTTTCGCCCTTGTGGAGAATGATCCAAGCACAGCACTCCTCGCCGTACCTTTCGTCGGGAACGCCAACGACCTGCACGTCGCGCACCTTGGGATTGGTGAGGTAAAACTCCTCGATCTCGCGGGGGTAGAGGTTCTCACCGCCGCGAATGATCATATCCTTAAGTCTGCCCGTGACCTTATAGTAGCCGTCGGGGGTTCTCATACAGATGTCACCCGAATGGAGCCAGCCATCCTTGTCGATTGCCTGCGCGGTTGCCTCGGGCATCTTGTAGTAGCCCTTCATAATGTTAAAGCCGCGCGCAACGAACTCGCCGCTTTCCCCGTCGGGAAGCTCAAGTCCCGTTTCGGGGTCGTTGATCTTGCACTCGACACCGGGGAAGGCAGATCCCACCGTTTCCACACGGTGGTCAAGGTCCTCGTTGACCTCGCCCATCGTACAGCCGGGGGACGCCTCGGTCTGTCCGTACACCGAGATGATCTCACGCATATTCATCTCCACCGAGGCGCGGCGCATCAGGTCTGCGGGGCAGTTGGCGCCCGCCATAATGCCCGTTCGCATATAAGAAAAGTCCGTCTTGGCAAAATCGGGGTGGTTGAACATTGCGATAAACATCGTGGGAACGCCGTTGAAGCAGGTGATATGCTCGTCGTTCACACAGGCAAGCGAGGATTTGGGGGAGAAGTAGGGAATGGGGCAGAGCGTGCCGCCGTGCGTCATCGTCGACGTCATCGAAAGCACCATTCCAAAGCAGTGGAACATCGGCACTTGGATCATCATACGGTCTGCCGTGGAGAGGTCCATACGGTCGCCGATGGTCTTGCCGTTGTTGACGATGTTGCGGTGGGTCAGCATAACGCCCTTGGGGAAGCCCGTCGTGCCCGAGGTGTATTGCATATTGCATACGTCGTCGGGTCTAACGAGGGATGCGCGACGGCGCACCTCTTCTCTGGGCACCAGCACCGAGCGAGCAAGCATTTTCTCATACGAAAGGCATCCGTCCATCGAGAAGCCGACGGTGACTACGTTGCGAAGGAAGGGCAGGTTCTTGGAATAGAGGGGCTTGCCGGGCTCAAGGCTCTTCAGCTCGGGGCAAAGCTCCTCGATGATCTCTTTGTAGTTGATGTCCTTGCAGAACTCGATCATCACAAGGGTGTGGGTGTCCGACTGCTTTAAGAGGTACTCGATCTCGTGGATCTTGTACGCCGTGTTGACGGTGACGAGAACGGCACCGATCTTGGTCGTCGCCCAGAAGGTGATATACCATTCGGGGACGTTGGTCGCCCAAACGGCAACGTGGTCGCCCGCCTTGACACCGAGGGAAATGAGGGCGGCGGCACATTCGTCCACGTCACGGCGGAACTGCTCGTAGGTTCTCGTATAGTCGAGGGTGGGGAACTTAAAGGCGTATTGGTCGGGATACTTCTCTGCCATCGTGTCGAGGACGTCCGAGAAGGTCGCGTCAATGACCTCATACTTTTTCCACACGTAGGTGCCCGTTTTAGCACGGTTGTAATAGGCGCGGTCAAAGGACTTCTTTTCGCGTCCCAGCGAGGAAATGTAGTTGGTAAAATGCGTCAAAACGATGTCCGCATCCGCGATCTCCTCGTTCCACGCGGCGCAGATGAAGCCCTCATAGTTGAGCGAGGAGAGCGCGCCGAGCAGCTTTGCAACGTCGAGGTCGCCTTCGCCGATCAGCACCGTCTTTCCGTCCTTCATATCGCCGAGGCGCACGTACTTGATGTAGGCGCCGAGCGTCTTGATGGTCGCTTCGGCGGATTCGCCTGCATCGAAATAGGTACCTCTTACGTTCCAAGAAGCACCGATGGCGGCAGAGGCAAAGTGATTGATAACGGCGATGACGTTTTCGGTGTTCGCCATATAGCCCACCGTTTCAAACAGGATAGAAACGTCTGCCATCTCCGCGCGCGCGATGGCGGCAGAGAGCTTTTCGTCCAACACGGAATAGGGCGTTTCCCCATCCACACGGACGATCACGGCGGGCACGCCCGCATACGCCGCCATATCCACATACTTTTGCACGAGGGCGGCGTCCGTTTCGTCCGAATCCACGGCACTCGGCATACGGAGCGCGGAAACGGAGAGATTTCTGTTGACGAGCTTTCGCTTGGCGTCCGCCGTGCGGTCGCGTCTTAAAATGCTGTCGCTGTGCCCAAGACGCTCCTTGACGGCGTCGAAGATCTCGAAGCCCTCAAAGCCGTAGTCATAGGCATAACGGCAGGTATCCAGAAACGAGGCGCGTGCCACGTTCTTGGTTGAAAAAACGATTTTCATTTCAGCACTCCTCAAATACGATCTTGTTCAAGGCGTTGATGTAGGCGCGGATGCTCGCCGCCACGATGTCGGTCGAGGTACCGTTGCCCGAATACAGCTTTCCGTTGTAACGGAGCTTTACAAGCGCAGAGCCCAGTGCCTCTTTGCCCTCGGTCACGGACTGCACTTGGAAGTCGTCAAGCTCATAGTGATGACCCACGCACTGCTCAATGGCACGGAAGGCGGAGTCGATGGGACCGTCGCCCGCCGAAACACCGCAAATGATCTCACCGTCCATCTTCAAGGTGACCTGCGACATCGCGCTCGCCTTGTTGCTGCTGGTGGTGGTGTAGGATTCAAAGTGATAGGTCGAGGGGGCTTGCATTGCAGAGCTTGCGATGATTGCCTCAAGCTCCTTTGCGCCCACGCTTCCCTTTTTCTCGCATACGCGGGCAAGCGCCTTTTGTACGCTTCCCATATCGGCGTCCGAAAGGTCGTAGCCGAGCAGCGCGGACGCCTCTGCGATCTGGGCAAGGGTTGCGTCTGCGTCAAGAAGAATGCTCTTCTTCTCGCTCACAGCGCCCTCTTCGTAGGATTCGTGACGGATGCTCGAAAGCAAGTCGTCAATGCTTGCGTGGATCTTGGTATGGTTGAGGGGGATTTCCGCCCCGATCTTGCTGCCGAGGGCGCCCATAGCATCCGAAAGCGCACCCGCAAGGAGCGCGTCCTTGCCTGCCATTGCACACTTTAAGCCGTCTGCCCCTGCGCCGATGGCGGCAAGCGCGGAAGCGACTGCCATATTCACGCCGTCGGATACCTGCATATAGACGGGGATACCCACCGCCGCCTTAACGCTTGCTACGAGAGATGCGATCTCCTCGGGGGTGGAAACGCCTGCCGCGTCGCAGAGCGTCACGACGGTTGCTCCCTTTGCCTCTGCTTCCTTTGCGGCGGCAATGAGGAACTCCGCGTCGGCACGCGTTGCGTCCTGTGCGGAAAACTCTACGTCCTCGCAGAGCGCGCGTGCGGCGGAAACGAGCGTACCGATCATCTCAAGCATCTTCGCCTGCTTGACGTGATAGGTATATTCCATTTGCAGGGTGGATACGGGAAGCTCCACCTGAAGGCGGGGGTGATTTGCGTCCTTGATGCACTCATAGGCAAAGGAAACGCTCTCGGTATCAAACCCAACGGGCAAGGTAAGCGCCGCGCCCGTGACGTTCTTTGCAATGGTTTTATAGATGATCGCGTCCTCGCGCGGGTTCTTTACTGCGGGAAGCTCCACAGCGCAAACACCCAGCTTGTCGGCACAGGTCGCGATCGCGGATTTTTCGCGGAACAGAAGCGACACCGCGCGGTCCTCCGAGAGTCTTTTTAACGTGATGTCCGAAACGTTGATCTTTCTCATTTTGAATACTCCCTTCATTTTTTGAAACGGAACGCGCATTTTTCAATAAAAAAACGCTCCCGTCTCCTTGGTCTGTCAAAGAGACGAAAACGCAAAATCACGCTTCCGCGGTACCACTCTTTTTCACCTCTTGCGAGATGCCCTTTGGATGCTAACACACCCTTACTCTGTGACGGGAGCTCCCGTTCGCCACTACTTGTCTTTCATAGCGACCGCTCCGCGGTGAGTTCCGCAAATCTCTTCCGATGTCTTGCACCCACCGACATCTCTCTGTGCGTAAAGATTTTTGCTTACTATTCCGCATCGTTGCGTTTATGATGGAAAGATTATATCACGCTCTTTCCCTTTTGTCAAGGGCTTTTTTAAAAATTTTCCTTTTTTGAGGAAAATAAAAAGCAGAGATTTCTCCGCTTTTTATTACAAGCGCAAAAGACGCTTCGCATTCTCCCCGTAGATCTTGGAAAGCTCCGCATCGGTGAGGGAGAGCGAGGAAAGCAAACGACGCTCCATCTCGGCGGTATGCCAAGGGGAATCGGTGCCGAAAAGCATCCGCTCAACGCCGTGCTTTTCGATGATTTTGAGCGCGTAGTACTTTGGCATCATCGCATAGCCCATTGAGGTATCAAAATAAACGTTCTCGCCCGCCAAATGCGAAAGCACTTCCGCATAGGAGTCTACCCCGCCGAAATGCGCGGCAACGACGGGTGCATCAAAATGCCGAAGCGCACGCTTCATCTTCTCGGGGGTTGCACCGTAGGGGGGTGCGAAGCCGTAGTCGACGCCCGCGTGAAACACGGTGATCAGCCCAAGCGCGGAGATCTTTTTATAAATAGGAATCATTTTATCGTCGTCCACCTCAAAGCCCTGATAGTCGGGGTGGAGCTTGACACCGCGCAGTCCGAGCGACGCGATTCGATCCAGCTCGTCGAGTGCGTCGGGCGCAGAGGGAAACACCGAGCCGAACGCAACGAACGCATCTCGCGCATCGAGCGCCGCCGCAAAATCATTGACGCTATGCTGTTGGTGGGCGTTTGTGGCGATGGAAAGCACGACGGAAACGTCAACGCCGCTATCCCGCATACGCGAAGCAAGCCCGTCCGCCGTTCCGTCGGTATAGGGATAAAGCCCGCCCGATGCCTCGGAGAGCTTTTCCACCGCGCGGCTTGCTATTTTATCGGGGAATGCGTGGGTATGAAAATCGATGACCATTGTTTTTTCCTCTTTTTTGGGGGTGCCTTGCGGCACCCCCGTTTTGGTATTAGTATGGTCGAATGACCGTCCGTTAAGCATCCTTGCGCAAAAGCGCTTGCAATTTTTCGTAGGCGAGGCGCACAAAAGAGGTGCTGTGCTTCGCACTGCCCTCGACTGCACCGAAGCATACGGGAAATTTAAATTCTTTCACGCAAAAGCGCTTACAATTTTTCGTAGGCGAGGCGCATAAAAGAGGTGCTGTGCTTCGCACTGCCCTCGACTGCACCGAAGCATACGGGAAATTTAAGCCTTTTGAAGAAGAATGGTTGCCTTTTCGTCGTTGATAGTCCAATCCTTGCCCTCTGCGGTGTCCGCATAGGAGAAGCTGTCCGCAAGAACGATCTTGGCGATCGCCGCTTCATTCTTTTGCATAATGGCAGCGAGCTTTTCGTTGCCTGCCAAGGTCACGTGGATGCGGTCGGTCACCTCGTATCCGTTCTCCTTACGCATCGTTTGGATCTTGCTGACAAGCTCGTTGACGTAGCCTTCCTCGACAAGTTCGGGCGTGAGGGCGGTGTCAAGCACCACGGTAACGCCTCTGTCGCTGACCGTTTCAAAGCCTGCCTGCTTCACCGTTTCGATAAGAAGATCGTCACGGGTGAGGACCGCCTCGGTGTCGCCCACCTTGAGGGTGAGGGCGCCCTTTTCCTCAAGCTCAGCCATTGCGGCGTTGCCGTCGACGGTATCAAGGGCGGCGCGAATGCCGCCGAGGATCTTTCCGTACTTAAAACCAACAGTGCGGAGCTGGGGCTTAAAGGTATAGGTGGTGAACTTGGCAAGGTCGTCGGTGAACTCGACTTCTTTGACGTTCAGCTCGTCCTTAATGATGTCGCAGAAGAAGGGGGGAAGCACCTCGTCCGCCTTCACGTACATCTTGCCGATGGGCTGACGGT
>JAZSBJ010000025.1:0-6766 GCA_045602305.1 Eubacteriales bacterium
CAGCGGTAAGCTCAACGTCCTGCTTTACGCCCTTTTCTTCCTTCATCTTGTCGATGAGCTCTTCGAAATACTTCTTACCTACTTCCATAACGACGTCCGAGAACATCTGAATGAAACGACGATAGCAGTCCCAAGCCCAACGGGGATTACCGGATTTCGCAGCGATTGTGTTGACTACTTCTTCATTCAAGCCGAGGTTGAGGATGGTATCCATCATACCGGGCATGGATGCGCGCGCACCGGAACGAACCGATACGAGCAAGGGATTGTCCAGATCTCCAAACTTCTTTCCGGTAACAGCTTCCATCTTGGTGATATACTCCATGATTTCTGCCATAATACCGTCGTTGATCTGTCTGCCGTCCTCATAATACTGGGTGCAGGCTTCGGTGGAAATGGTGAAGCCCTGGGGAACGGGAAGACCGATCTTGGTCATTTCTGCAAGGTTTGCGCCCTTGCCGCCGAGAAGCTCACGCATCGAAGCGTCGCCTTCGGTGAAGAGATAAACATACTTCTTGCTCATCTTTTTTCTTCCTCTCATTTTTTTATATTTTTATTTTGAATACCCTATGTTTTTGGTAAAAGCACTTTTTTACCACCGATTATTTTAACATATATTTTCGTCAAAGTCAATATCTTTTTTTCGCGCACGCGCGATTTTTCACTTTTCGACAAATTGGAGCGACTCGCCGCGCCAATTTTTAGGGATAAAATGTCAAAAAACTTGCGAGTACGGGTTGACAAACGAAAAAAATCGTTTTATAATATTTTCGTACTTTATTATACGAAAGGAACATCCTATGAAAAATCAGTATCTTATTGACGTACTTGAAAAGGTTAAAAAGAGCAATCCCGGTGAGCCTGAGTTTATTCAGACGGTCACCGAGGTGTTCGAGAGCATCGAGCCCGTCATCGACCAGCGTCCCGACCTTGTTGCCGCAGGCGTTGTAGAGCGTATGGTAGAGCCCGAGCGCGCCATCATCTTCCGCGTTCCGTGGGTAGACGACGCAGGCAAGGTGCAGGTCAACCGCGGCTACCGCGTGCAGTTTAACTCTGCCATCGGTCCCTACAAGGGCGGTCTTCGCTTCCACCCCTCCGTCAACCTCTCCATTATGAAGTTCCTCGGCTTCGAGCAGACCTTCAAGAACTCCCTCACCTCGCTCCCTATGGGCGGCGGTAAGGGCGGCTCCGACTTCGATCCTCAGGGCAAGAGCGACGCTGAGGTGATGCGCTTCTGCCAGTCCTTTATGACCGAGCTTGAGCGTCACATCGGTGCAGACACCGACGTTCCCGCAGGTGACATCGGCGTTGGCGCACGCGAGATCGGCTACCTCTTCGGTCAGTACAAAAGACTCCGTAACGAGTTCACCGGCGTGCTTACGGGCAAGGGCAGACCCTACGGCGGCTCCCTCATCCGTCCCGAGGCTACGGGCTTCGGCGCTGTTTACTACACCGTAGAAATGCTCAAGACGCTGGGCGAAGACATCAAGGGCAAGACCTTCGCCATCTCCGGCTTCGGTAACGTTGCTTGGGGTGCAGTGCAGAAGATCACCGAGCTTGGCGGTAAGGTACTTACCATTTCGGGTCCCGACGGATACATCTACGACAAGGACGGTGTTTCCACCCCCGAAAAGATCGCATTTATGCTTGAGATGCGCGCTTCCTGCCGCAACCGCGTTGAGGACTACGCCGACAAGTTTGGCGTTCCCTTCTTCAAGGGCGAAAAGCCTTGGGGCATCAAGGCAGACATTATGATGCCCTGCGCTACTCAGAACGAGGTTGGTATGAAGGAAGCCGAGGCAATGGTTGCCAACGGTCTTAAGTACTACGTTGAGGTCGCCAATATGCCCACCACCAACGAGGCTGTGGCTTACCTCAAGGCAAACGGCGTTGTCGTTGCTCCTTCCAAAGCAGTAAACGCAGGCGGCGGTGCCGTTTGGGGTCTTGAAATGTCGCAAAACTCGATGCGTTACAGCTGGGAAGCAGAAGAGGTCGACGCGAAGCTCAAGAGCATTATGAAGAACATCTACGCCGCTTCCTACGCAGCCGCAAAGGAATACGGTATGGAGGGCGACCTCGTAGCAGGCGCCAACATCGCAGGCTTCTTAAAGGTTGCCGAGGCGATGAAAGCACAGGGCTGCGTGTAAGCGCATTATATTTGGAAAAAAGCACTTGCTTTGGCAGGTGCTTTTTTTCTTTCATTCTTGACATCGACCTCGTTTTTATGCTACAATATAGTTTAGAAAGGACGAGGGAGGAAAAGCAATGCTTGATATGACCGAAAAAGAATATCAAACGGCACACGGCGTGCCCGTATACGTGCTTCCCTCTCCCCATTTGCACAGCTTTGCCCTCTCGCTCTACGTGCGGGGCGGTGCCCTTTTTGAAACGGCGGACGCGTCCGGCATCTCCCACTTTATCGAGCATCTCGTGTTCCGCAGCATCAACCGCTATATGGACGGCGCGCTGTATAAGACGCTCGACCGCTTGGGGCTTTCCGTAGAGGGCGTGACCTACCGCGAGTTTTTGCAGTTCACCGTCACGGGCGCGCCCGCGCATTTTGACGAGGCGGCAAAGATCCTCGCCCTTGCCCTCGCACCCTTAAACCTCACGAAAGAGGATATCGACACCGAGCGCGCCCGCATCAAGGCGGAGATCCGCGAGGAAGGCGAGCGCACGTCCCTCGACTTCTTTACCGACCGCATTCTCTATGGCGAAAGCCACCCGCTTTCCCGCTTTATCACGGGCACGGCGGGAACGCTCAACCGTATGAAGCCCGCGCTTCTAAAGCAAGAAAAGGAAGCCCTCTTCTCGCGCGAAAATCTGTTTTTCTACCTTTCGGGTGCCATTCCCGCAGGGGCAGTCGAGCGCCTGCTTGAGGAAACCAAGGACTATTGCCCCTTGGCGGGCGAGAGGAGAGAGAGCCTCGTCCCCGTTCCCGCCGCGTATTTTCACAGAGATGCGACGGTCGCCGTCAAGGGGAGCGACAAAACGCTCGTCCGCCTTTCCTTTGACATTGACACCGAGCGCTATACCGACGCCGAGCTCACGCTTCTTTACGATATTCTTCTTGGGGACGGCGAGGAGTGCTTTTTCCACCAAGCCCTCTCCGAGAAAACGGGAATGATCTACGGCTTCCGCGGCTTTATGGACCTTTTCCGCAATCTGGGCTCCATCGGCGTTTCCTACGAAATTCCCGCGCAGGGGCTCATCCCCTCGCTTTCCCTCGCGCTTGACGCCATTCGCCGTGCCAAGACGGACAGCGTCGCGGCGCTTCCCTACGTGCGCGCCGCCTATACCGACAACGCCGCCTTTCTCTTTGACGACGCGCAGGCGCTCGGCTTCAACCGCGCCTACGAGCGATACATTCTTTCTCTCCCCTATCCCACGCTTCGCCACCGCGCCGAGGCGTACGCGCGCGTCACGGGAGAACGCCTCTCGGAGATCGCAGGGGAGATCTTTCGTCCCGAAAACGCCACCCTCACCCTCAAATCCCGCCGCGCGGATACCGACGCCTTGCGGGAAATGCTCTTAAATTTGTAAACCATTCTTTACGAGAACGACCTTCTTTGGAAAGGAGTGCCTATGACACAGACCAAAACCTTTAAATGTCCCTCGTGCGGCGCACCGCTTGCCTACGAGGGAGAAGCGGAAAAGCTCATTTGCGCCCACTGCGGCGCGGAGATCGAGCCCGACGCCTTTCTTGACGACGAGGATTTTGACGAGAGCGCCCCGCGCTCTTGGGATAAATACGGCGAGGGCAAGGCGGATTGGTCGGACTCGGACGTCACACTCTACACCTGCCCCTCGTGCGGCGGCGAGATCGTGTGCGAGAGCAACACCGCATCCACCGTCTGCCCCTATTGCGACAACCCCGCCCTGATTGAGGGACGGCTTTCGGGCGCCTTTCGCCCCGACGTCATTCTTCCCTTCACCGTAGACGAAAAGGAAGCCAAGGCGGCGTTTGCGAAATTCTGCAAGCGCAAATGGCTCTTGCCCCGCTTCTTCCGCAAGGAGAACAAGACCGAATCCTTAAAGGGCATCTACATTCCCTTTTGGCTCTACGACTGTGACACAAACTCCCGCTTCACCTATTCCGCCATTCGAAAGACCTCGTGGCGCGCGGGCGATTACCGCTACACGAGAACGAGCTACTACAAGCTCATTCGCCGCGGACTTCTCGGCTTTGACAGCATTCCCGTGGACGCGTCGGTCGCCGCCGACAACACGCTGCTTGAATCGGTCGAGCCCTTCCGCTTTGAGGACGGCATTCCCTACACCGACGCTTGCCTTGCGGGCTACGCCGCGCAAAGATACGACGACAGTGCCGAAAACTGCGGCGTGCGCGCGAGAGAGCGCGTTTCGGGAAGCGTGGATGCGGCGCTCCGCAAGACTGTCTTTGGTTATCTTTCGGTGCGAAAGACGTCCGAGGACATTATGTTCACGCGCAACGAGGTGCGCTACGCGCTCTTGCCGCTTTGGTTTATGAACACCCGCTACAAAAACAAAAACTACACCTTTGTCATCAACGGGCAAACGGGAAAGATGTCGGGATCGCTCCCCGTATCGCTTGGCAAGTTCTTTGCCTTCCTCGGCGGCATAACGCTCGCCGTCGCCGCCCTCGCGATGCTCATCGGATTTTTCGCAATATAAGGAGGGCGCTATGAAAAAATCAATTCTATTCTTGCTCTCCCTCGCCCTCATCTGCGCGCTTCCCCTCGGGGTCGGCGCTACGGACGGCACGGGCACAGAGAGCGCAAGCACGGTCGACCCCGTCGCCGTGGTCGTCATCTCCCTCATCATCGGGCTTGCCGTGGGACTTTCCGTTACGCTTCTTATGAAGCGCGCAATGTCCACCGTCCGCAAGCAAAAGCGCGCCGACGATTACACGCGTGCAGGGAGCTTCTCGCTTGAGGAATCGCGCGACCTGTTTTTATACAGCACCGTCACGCGCGTGCGTGTCAACACCAACAACAAACGCAACTAAATGCAAAGAATACTTTACAAAGGAGAAATATTATGGGATTAATTCGTGCAGCCATTACCGCAACGGGCACCGCCCTCGGCGATCAGTGGAAGGAATATTTCTATTCGGACGCGCTTGACGCGGACGTCCTCGTCGCCAAGGGACAAAAGAGGGTTTCTCGCCGTTCGTCCAACAAAAAGGGCGCGGAGAACATCATTTCAAACGGCGCCGTCATCGCCGTCAACGAGGGTCAGTGTATGATGATCGTCGAGCAGGGCAAGATCGTTGAGGTCTGTGCCGAGCCGGGCGAGTTTATCTACGACACCTCGACCGAGCCCAGCATCTTTGAGGGTCCGCTTGGCGCGGGCATCAAGTCCGTCTTTGCCACCATCGGCAAGCGCTTCACCTTTGGCGGTGACGCCCCCAAGGACCAAAGAGTGTATTACTTCAACACCAAGGAGCTTGTCGACAACAAGTTCGGCACGCGTGAGCCCGTTCCCTTCCGCGTGGTGGACGCATCCATTGGGCTGGATATCGACATTGCCATACGGCTCTTCGGCGTCTACTCCTACCGCATCGCCAACCCCCTGCTCTTCTACACCAACGTGTCGGGCAACGTGTCGGAGAACTATACGCGCGACGAGCTCGATTCGCAGTTAAAGACCGAGTTCCTCACCCACCTCGGCCCCGCCCTCGCACGCATCTCGGCGCAGGGCATCCGTTACAGTATGCTCCCCGCCCACTCCATCGCCATTCGCGACGCCTTAAAGGAAGAGCTTTCGCGCGAGTGGACGGAAAAGAGAGGACTTGAGGTCGTTTCGGTGGGCATCGGCTCTGCAACCGCCTCGGACGAGGACGAGGAGATGATCAAGGAGCTACAGAAAAAGGCGGTTTATCGCAACGCATCGATGGGTGCCGCCGCACTCGTTGACGCACAGGCAGAGGCAATGAAGACCGCGGCAGGCAACGACGGCGGTGCTATGGTCGGCTTTATGGGTATGAATATGGCTTCCGTCGCGGGCGGCGCCTCGGCGCAAAACCTCTACAATATGGCAGCAGCCCAAGCCCCCAAGGCTCCCGCCGCAGGCGGTTGGAAATGTGCGTGCGGTGCCGAGAATACGGGCAAGTTCTGCTCCGAATGCGGCGCAAAGCGCCCCGATACGGATGCGTGGGTATGCGCCTGCGGCAAGGAGAACACGGGTAAATTCTGTGCCGAGTGCGGTGCAAAGCGCGATTAAGCGCGCTTTATACAACCGGTTCCGCGCAGCGGATCTGACTTCATCAAGGCTTTTGCCTTGGACTTCATCGCGCTCCGCGCGACTTCATTCAAAAAGCACCCTCTCGGGTGCTTTTTTCTTTTCCCCTCATATACTGAAGATAGACGGCGTTTGCTGTCAATTCCCGAAAGGAAATACTTATTTTGACCATCGGATTTTTAGGCGGCGACCGCCGTATGGAGATCGCCGCCGACTTTTTAAGAAAAGCAGGGCAAGCGGTACGCGTTAACACAGAGAGCGCCCCACGGGAAGACTTTTTCACCTCTCTTGACGCGCTCGTCTTGCCCTATCCCGCAACGCGCGACGAGGTGCATATCACGGCGACCGCCATTCCCTTTGCGTCGCTCCCCCTTTCGAGGGGAACGCACCTCTTTGGCGGTCGCCTGCCCGCCGCTTGGCGGGAAGGGCGCGTGTCTTTTGACGCCGAAGAGGACGAAGCCTTCCTTCAAAGAAACGCCTATCTCACCGCCGCGGCGGGCGTTTCGACGGCTCTGCGCGCCACCGAGCGCGCCTTCTTCGGGGT
>JAZSBJ010000026.1:0-2274 GCA_045602305.1 Eubacteriales bacterium
CCCGCCACCATCGGCGTCAAGGGCATCGTCAACATCCCTCACCTGGGTGCTTCCACCTACGAGTCCGAGGACAACTGTGCGGTTATGGCGGCACACGAGCTTGACGAGTTCCTCTCTTGCGGCAACATCAAGAACAGCGTAAATATGCCTAACGTATCCATTCCTCACACGGGCGCTTCGCGCGTTTGCCTGCTCCACAAGAACGTGCCCACCATTCTCGGTCAGATCACGGGCATCGTTGCAAAGTACAACGTGAACATCGAGAATATGGCGAACGGCTCGCGCGGCGAGTACGGCTACACCATCGTCGAGCTTGGCGAGAGACTTCCCGAATCGACGGAAGCGGAATTTGGTGCCATCGACGGAATGATCCGCGTATCCTACTACAACTAATTTCTTCACCGCGGCAGCCCGAAACGACTCGCCGCGGTTTTTCAAAGGAAAGGAATCTACGGTTATGGAAAACATAAATGCAAAGATCGAAGCCCTGATCGCCAAAATGACACTTCACGAAAAGGTCGGTCAGCTGAACCAGCCCGAGGCACCCTCTTTGAAAATCAAGGAAGAGTTCCTCGAAAAGGTACGCCGCGGCGAGATCGGCGCCATCTTGATGTCGGTGGGCGCCACCGCGGGCAACACCCCCCAAGGCACCATTAACGTTGATTTTTACAACGAGATCCAGCGCGTCGCCGTGGAAGAAAGCCCCTCGGGCATTCCCGTCCTTTTCGGACGCGACGTCATTCACGGTCACCGCACCGTTTTGCCCGTTCCGCTTGGAATGACGGCATCCTTCAACTTCGAGAAGATCCGCGAGTGCTATCGCGACGTCGCCGAGGAAGCGATGAACGACAGCATCCACTGGACCTTCACGCCGATGCTCGACCTCTCGCGCGACCCCCGTTGGGGCCGTATCATTGAGGGCGCGGGCGAGGATCCCTTCCTCGGCGCGCAGATGGCAAAGGCAGTCGTCGCAGGCTTCCAAGGCGACGACGTTTCGGCAAAGGACTCGATGGTCGCCTGCGCCAAGCACTACATCGGCTACGGTGCCGCTGAGGGCGGTCGCGACTATCACCGCGCCGAGATCTCGGACTATACCCTCTACAACAGCTATCTTCCCGCATTCCGCGCCGCCGTGGACGCTGGTGTTCTCACCGTGATGAGCTCCTTCAACGAGATCAGCGGCGAATCCGTGACCTGCAGCAAAAAGTACCTCACCGACATTCTGCGCGGTGAGCTTGGCTTTGACGGCTTTGTCGTTTCGGACTACGGATGCGTCGAGCAGCTTATCCCGCAGGGCGTTGCAGGTGACCGCGAAGAGGCATCCGCAATGGCGATCGAGGCAGGCCTCGATATGGATATGTGGGACAAGTGCTACATTGAAAACCTCGAAAAGGCAGTCGAAAGCGGCCGTCTTGACGAAAAGGTCATCGACGAGGCGGTGCGCCGCGTGCTTCGCATCAAGTTTATGAAGGGACTCTTTGATAATCCCTATTGCGAGCAGGTCGAGCTTGACCGCACCGAGCATCTCGCACGCGCACAGTCGCTTGCAGAGGAGTGCGTCGTGCTTTTGAAAAACGACGGCACCCTTCCTCTCTCCAAGGACACGGCGGTCGCCCTGCTGGGTCCCTTCGCAAGAGAAAGACGCTCTCTGCTCGGCAGCTGGACCATCGACGGCAAGGCAGAGGAAACCCCGAATATGGAAGAGGCGATGATCGCCACGATGCAGGGGTCGAAGGGTCAGATCCTCACGAGCCCCGGAAACGGCTTCACATACGACATTGCTTTTATGCCCCATTGGATGGAAAGAGCAGACGTGCTTGTCCTCGCCATCGGTGAAAACTGGGTGGTAACGGGCGAAAACAAGGCAGTTTCCAACATCTCTATCCCCACCGAGCAGATCGACCTCTTAAAGCGCGCCAAGATGAGCGGCAAGAAGGTCGTCGCCGTGATCTTCTGCGGCAGACCCATCGCAATGGAAGGCATCGCCGAATACTGTGACGCCATTCTCTATGCTTGGCACGGCGGAAGCCGTATCGCCCACGCGGTGGCAAGAACCCTCTACGGCGAGGTCAACCCCTCGGGAAAGCTCCCCGCAACGATGCCCCGCCTTGCAACCCACATTCCCCTTTACTACAACGTCACGTCCAGCGGCAGACCCGTCAACTGCTATTACGGGCAGAACCCCGGCAACTGCTACTTTGATTCCATTCCCACCCCCTCCTATCCCTTTGGCTACGGTCTGGCCTATTCCCCCTTTGCGTATAGAGACCTCGC
>JAZSBJ010000027.1:0-9247 GCA_045602305.1 Eubacteriales bacterium
GCCCTATGAAGCGTGCCTTCGGCACACGAAGAGGTTAGAGTGCGCTTCGCTTCATGTTTGCAAAGCAAACGCATCATACGAGCGCAGCGCGTGCTTCATATCGCGTAGCGATGCTTCATAACCCCCAAAAGCACTTGCTTACGCAAGTGCTTTTTTCGTATCCAAGCCGACAAAGGAGGCTTGGTATGACACACCTTGCCGCGCATTTCCTTCTCCTTGGTTCGATTTTATGTCGCAATTCCGTTTGTTAAAAAAACACGGGATGATGGGAAAATTCCAAAGAAAAATCCCGTTTTTTATAGGAAATCGGACAAATGAAAAGGTTTTTTTTCTATATTTTTTGTGTTATAATTAAGTTGCGTACCAAGATGTAAGTTAGGAGATATCTATGTCACACAATAATTCTTTTGAGTTTGCTCCCGCAGAGTGGCTCCCCTTTCAAGACCGTGATGTGCTCAATCGCGTTGCCAAAGAAAATTTGGCAGAGCATCAGGGTAAAGCTTACGAGCACCCCGAATTTGAAATGAAGATCGTAAACGACGTACATAATTATTTTGCATCGGATCTCTTTATGCGAATTCGCTTTTCCGATTTGAAGGACGAAAGACTGGTCATCATCCTGCCCTCTCCGGAAAACGCAGTGTTTCAAAGCGTCGTTGAATCATTAAATAAGTATCAAGTCAGCTGCCGCAATGTGCACGTATTCTTCCTTTATGAGTACGCGAACGAAAAGGGCGAGGTCGCTCCCTGGCAGAGCCCATTCAGCCGCTCGGGACACTTTATGCGCAATTTCTATCTTCGTGTAGAGGAGCATTTGCGTATGCCGCCGGAGCAGATCCACTTTTGGACGAAGGACAACGTCGACACCTATTCCGATGAGATCGAAGCCCTTGGAGGCGCAGACGTAGCATATACGGCTATGAGCTGGTCGGGCGGTATCGGTGCCATTGATGCTGAAAGCTATCCCGCCGAAAATATGGACGAGCTTCTAAAAATGGGCTCCCGCTACGTTAAGCCTATGCCCGAGATGCTTGCACACGATTCCTTGCGCGGAATGTTCGGTCTTTCGGGCGATATTGCTTCCGTGCCCCCTTATGCAGTGACGGTAGGCCCCAAGGATATTGCTGCGGCAAAAGATCGTATCCACGTTCAGTATTTGACGGCGTGCGGCGGATTCCCCGCACATCAAAAATTCCCATTGAAGCTCAGCTTGCTTGGCCCTATTGATCCCAAAAATCCCGGATCCTTGATGCGCTTGATGTCCGGCACCTGCTATGTGTCGGCAGACGTTGCATCACAGGTTCCCTATGAGGATGATGTGCACTGGCTTCTTGATTTGATCAACGACATTAGAAGAAGGGAAGGGGAATGTGTATGAACCGCGCACTTTTTGATTTTGCACCTGCCGATTGGCTTCCTGTTCGTGATAAGGCGGTTTTGGAGCGCTGTCGTAATATTCGGCGTGAGGAAATGGAATTTACCAATGAAAACGGGTATACCGTGCGCGTTGTACCTCATCCGTCAAGCGCGGTGACCTGCGAGCTCGTCAACTGGATCTTGCGCTCTGACATTGAGGACAAAAAGACGGTTATCGTTTTCCCCAACTCTTGGAAAAACATTTATCCCGCCGTTGCGGAAACCTGTAACCGTTATAACATCAGCGCCAGAAATATTCACGCCTTTTGTATGGATGAGTGGGCAGACGAGGCGGGCAACGTTGCGCCCATCTCCTACGGTCCCTCGCTTGGCGGACATTTCTTGCGTGAGTTTTATCTGAATTTTCGCGAAGATCTGCGCCCGCCCCTCAAACAGATGCACTACTACACCAACGAAAATATCGGTTACTATTCCGATTTGATATGTGATGTGGGAGATGGCGGTGCCGACCTCATCGTTTCCGCAACGGGTTGGGTTGGGCATACCGCCTTTATCGACCCGAATTCAAGAAAATTCAAGGCAGATACGCTCGAGGAATTTTTGGAGCTCAAGGCGGGATTCGTCGATAATCACCGATTGACCATCATTCAAAATTCAGGCGGCTATGCATCGGGGGACCTTTACCATACCCCTCGCTATTCCGTTTCAATCGGTCCGTATGACGTGATGCACGCAAGAGAGCATCTGGAGCGCAATGACGTTGGATATTTCGGTGGTTTTACCTCGTGGGAAAGAATGATCTCCCGCTTGCAGATCTATGGTCCTGTGACAAAGGATCTTCCCGCATCGATGTATCAGCTGACGAAGGGCACCATCTACGTCAGCGAGGATCTGGCGCGCCCGATCATTGCCACCGACTTAATGGCGCTTTAAGCTTGACAAAGCGCTCTTTGAAGGAGAAAACAAAATGAAAACATATAAAATTCTTTCCCCTTCAGGCATTTTGGGCTACGGCTTTCCCGAAGATTCCTTTAGGGCAGGCGTTGCACAAAAGCCCGATCTTATCGCTTGCGATGGCGGTTCCACTGATCCCGGCCCCTATTATTTGGGAAGCGGAAAGCCCTTTACGACAAGAAGCGCCGTCAAGCGCGATCTAACGCTTTTGCTTCTCGCCGCGTGCGAGCTTGGGATCCCTCTTGTGATCGGCACGGCAGGCGGCTCGGGCGGGACACCGCATCTCAAACGGGAAACAGAGATCCTTTTTGAGATCGCAAAGGAGCACGCGTTAAGCTTCAAAGCGGCAACCGTGTCAGCAGAACTCGATCAAGACTTTCTCGTTACGGAGTTGAAGGGGGGAAGAATCGTCCCACTTGCCCCTGCCCCTTTGCCGACGGAGAAGGAGATCCTAAAATCGAGCCGTGTCGTTGCGCAAATGGGGATCGAGCCCATTATCAAGGCGCTTGATGCGGGCGCCCAGGTCATCCTTTGCGGCAGATGCTACGACCCTGCGGCATTTGCCGCACCTGCAGTTCGCGCCGGATATTCCGAGGCGCTTGCAACGCACCTCGGTAAGATCCTTGAATGTGCTTGCATTGCCGCAACCCCCGGAAGTGCCTCTGATTGTATGATGGGGTATGTTTATGAGGATAGCTTTGCCGTTGAGCCTTGTGCCGAGGGAAGAAAATGTACCACGACCTCGGTGGCGGCACACACCTTATACGAAAAAAGCAATCCGTATCTTTTGCCGGGCCCCGGCGGGATGCTGGATCTTTCCTCTTGCACCTTCGTCCAAGAAACCGAAAGGCGTGTGCGTGTTCGGGGAAGTAAATTTATTCCCCAAGAGAGGAAAAATGTCAAGCTGGAGGGGGCTGCCCCCGTTGGCTTTCGCACGGTCAGCATTTGCGGAAACCGCGATGCACTGTTTATTGCGGAGCTTGACAAAACACTTGCCGCACTGCATAAGCGTGTTGAGGAAAATCTTTCGGGTACGGATATTCGCTACTCACTTGATTTTATCGTATACGGCAAAAACGGTGTCATGGGCGCGCTTGAGCCCGCCCCCGTTGTCGACGGACACGAGATCGGTATCGTCATCGATGTCGTTGCCGATACCAAGGAAAACGCAAACACCGTTTGCGCCGTGGCGAGATCCACCCTGCTCCATTACGGATATCCGGGAAGAAAAGCGACGGCGGGAAATCTTTCCTTCCCCTTTTCGCCTTCCGATATCGCCGTAGGAGAGGTGTATCGGTTTTCCGTTTATGCCCTGCTTGAAAACGATGACCCTGCCGCACTTTTTCCCGTCACACTTTACGAGGTGGAGAAAGGAGAGAGCCGAAAATGCGAAAATTGAAGGACGTCGCGTCGGTGATCCGTTCCAAAAATTCGGGTCCCTATGAGCTGACGCTGGATGTGATCTTCTCGGATACCGATACGTTTGAAGCCTTTTGTAAAAAGAAAATATTTACCGCTTCCTTGATTGCGGAGCTGTACCGTATTCCAAAGGAGCACGTGCTCTCTATCGTGGAGTTCCCGCCCGCTATGGCGGTGAAAGCGACCATCGTTCGCCCTATGGCATCGGGTTCGTTAGGCGAGAGGGACGTTTATGGCGCACAGCAGCACGTTCCCCTGATGGATTTGTACGTGGATATGTAAGGAGAACAAAATGATTTCGATTTCTACACTGGAAGAAGCGGCGTTCCAAACCATTCGTCGCGGGGCTACGGTGATCTCGAACGACGTTCGCGACGCCTTTATGGACGCCATTCAAAAAGAAGCTTCTCCGGTTGCAAAAAAAGGACTTGAGGATACTTATAAAAGTATGGAGCTGGCGGAGCTGCTGGATAAGCCCGCTTGTCCCGATACAGGTTGGCCTATCTTCTATCTCAAAGTGGGAAATGAGGCGCAGATCGAGGGGGGCTTTATGGCACTCGAAGAAGCGGTAAGACGCGCCGTTCGCCGCGCAACCAAGGCGGGATATCTGCGTGCGACGATGAAGCACCCCTTGACAGGCTATGACCCCGGTGACAACATCGGCCCGAATATCCCGAATTTTACATATCGGTTCGTGTCGGGGAAGGATCTTGAGATCAGCTATGTCGCGAAGGGGGGCGGCTCGGAATGCTTTGGCGGAACACGTCAGCGCGTCGTTGCCTTTGCCGACGGGATGGCAGGCATCAAAAAATTCGTCATTGATAGCTTTATAAGCTCGACGCGTGCAGGTGCGATATGTCCGCCTAATATTTTGGGCGTGGGCATCGGCGGAACCGCCAACGTGGCGGCGAATTTGGCGAAGGAGGCGGCGTGTTTAAGAAGGATCGGCTCCCATCACCCCGAGCCCGCGATTGCAAAGATGGAGCGCGATCTGACGGAAGCGATCAACTCGCTCGGTGTCGGTATTATGGGATCGGGCGGCAAAACGAGCGTTCTTGCCGTAAATATCGAGTATGCCTATACCCATATTGCAGGGATCGTTTGTGCGACCAGCTCCAACTGTATGGTCGCCCGCCGTGCTACTACCCGCGTGTTGAACGACGGTACGACCGAGGCTTTGACGGATCCCGATTGGTTTGGAGGAAGATGATATGGCAACCTATGAACTGCACGCGCCTCTGACGGACGCGGATGTGGAGAAGTTAAGGATCGGTGACCTCGTGTATCTTTCGGGGCCCTGCTTTACTTGCCGCTCTAAGTTGCAAAGATACGTTTTTGACGAGGGGCATTCCTTGCCCTTTGCTACACCTGCGGGATCGGTCCTCATTCATAACGGTCCCATCGTTGTGAGGGAAGAAGGGAAGTGGCGCTTGATGTCCTTTATGCCGACCTCAAGTCTTCGCTTTGAAAAATGGGGTCCCGCTTCCATCGAGAACTGGAATCTTAAATTGATTTGCGGAAAAACGACAATGGGCGAAGAAACGGCAAAGGCAATGCAAAAGCACAAAAGCGTTCACGTTTCTCCGCAAAGCGTCAGTCCCTTTCTTTGGGTCGATGCCATCGAAATTGAGGGCGTTGATCTGTTTGACGAGATGGGAAGCATTGAGGCGCCGTGGCACTTCGTATTAAACAAGCTCGGTCCCTTTGTTGTGGATATGGATTGCTTTGGCAACAATCTTTTTGACGAGGTTTCCGCCAAGGTGGAAGAAAACCGCGAAAAAGCGTATGAGATGCTTGGCATTCCCGATGATTTTTCCTTTACCCGTTTGTACGATGAATGATGAAGAAAAAGGAGCTGAATATGGAACTTATCAACCCCATTGAGCCGCACGACAGAGAATTTTACGAAAAAAACATCAGGGATTATCTCCCCGATCATATCATCGACGCGCACAACCACGCGCACCTAAAGAAGTTCTACCTTGGCGACACGCTGTACAAGCAAAACCGCGGCGCGCTTTGGCCGCTTCTCGCGGCAGAGGAGAACAGCGTTGAGAACATTGAGGAGAGCTTCCGCAACCTCTTTCCCGACAAAAAGGTCACCCCCCTCATGTTTGGCAAGGTAAGCCGTGCATACGATGTTGAGGCTTGCACCGATTATGTGGTAGAGGAGTGCAAAAAGCGTGGCTGGCCCTATCTCTACGTAACGCGCCCCGAATGGACGCAAGAGGAGTTTGAGCGTCGCATCCTTGCATCGGGTGCCAAGGGCGCCAAGGTCTATTTGAATTTCTCCCCCCTCTATATCCCCTCAAACGAGATCCGTATTTTTGACTTTATCCCCCGCCATCAGCTTGAGGTAATGGATCACCACGGCTGGGTCCTCATGCTTCACATCCCGCGCGCAAAGCGCCTCGGTGACCCTGTCAATATCGCCGAGATGATCGAGCTAAACCGACGCTATCCCCGCGTTAAAACCATCATCGCGCACATCGGCAGAGCCTATGCCGAGGAGGATGTGGGGGATGCCTTTGAACGCCTTGAGGAAGCCCCCGGCCTCATCTTTGAGTTTAGCGCAAACGCGAACGGCGCCGTCATGGAGAAAATGATCCGCTCGGTTGGTCCAAAGCGCATCATCCACGGCTCGGACTCCCCCATTTTGCGTATGCGCATGGGGCGCGTAGTCGAAAACGGAAGCTATGTGAACCTTGTCCGCAAGGGACAGTACGCAGGCATCACGCTTGACCCGCATATGCGCGAGATCGAGGGAGAGGCGGCAGATGCGCTCACCTATTTCACCTATTATCAGATCGATGCCTTCATCAAGGCGGGTCTTCGGTGTGGCTTAACACACGCCGATTTTGCGGATGTTTTTTACAACAACGCCGCAGAGATATTAGGCCTTAAATAACCAAAAATACATAAAAAAGGATAGCACATCCCACGCGACCTTATGAGCGCTCGGGCCGTGCTGTCCTTTTCTTTTTTTAAAAATAGAAAAAACCAATATTTTTTAGATTTTTTTCCATAAAAAAAGGGTTTTTTCTATGTACAGAACAAAAATGTTGTGCTATACTTGAATCGAGCGTGAAAAAGCGCCCAAAAGATTCCTTTGAATAACACGTTTTAAGAGGTTTGTGAGAATGAAAAGAAAGATCAGGACTCCCTATTTCGAGATTGGAACGAAGAACTACGTCTATGGAGATACCTTGCTTGAGTACGCCAAGGCGGCGGATGCGGCAGCAGAGAAGTATGACATCGACGTTCTCTTTATCTGCCCTGCGGTGGAGATTCGCCGCGTGGTGGAGAACACCAAGAATCTTATCGTCCTTGCCCCTTATATGGATACCCTGCGCCCCGGCCGCGGTATGGCGGATATTCTTCCCGAGGCACTCAAGGCAGCAGGCGCTGAGGGCGTTGTCGTCAACCACTGTGAAAAGCCGATGAGCCTGCCCCAGATCAAGGCGACCATCGACAGAGCCAACGAGCTTGATATGCTCGTGTTCGCTTGCGCCGACTCGGTTGCGGAAACGCGCGCCATCGCGGAGCTTCACCCCGACATCATCAATCCCGAGCCCTCTGAGCTGATCGGCGGAACCTCGGGCGGTGTCAGCGATATGGGCTACGTTATGGAAGTCATTCGCGAGATCCGCAAGATCGACTCTAACATTCTCATTGAGCAGGCGGCGGGCATCACGAACGGACAGCAGGTGTACGACTTCATTATGGCAGGATCCGAGGCAGCAGGCGCCGCATCGGGCATTATGAACGCCAAGGACCCCATCGCAATGATCGATGAAATGATCGCCGCCGTGCGTCGTGCCGCCGACGATCTTGCAAAAAAAGCGTAAGGAGAAAGAACGATGATTTACAGAGAATCCTTTAAGGTGCAGTCCCGCGACCGCGCCTACACCTTCCACGACGTGACCGCCAAGGCGAAGGAGATCGTCAAAAAGTCGGGCATTAAGGAAGGTATTTGCGTGGTCTATTCTCACCACACCACCTGCTGCGTTATTACGCAGGAGTGTGCCTTTGATATGTCGATGACGGGGCTTGAAACGCTCCAACAAGACCTTGTAAACGTAATGGAGAAGATGATCCCCGAATGCCGTTACGAGGGTATGTACCTGCATCCCGGTCCCAAGGCGCTCAAGTTCGCCGAGGAGCACGACGAGGACGCTTGGGGCTGCCACAATACCGACGCGCATCTTCGCTCTTCCATCATCGGCAGAAGCGAAACCATCGTGATCGAGAACGGTGAGCTTGACCTCGGCGAGTTCGGCTTTATCCACTTTATTGACTTTGATAACACCCGCGCGCGCCAGAGAACCGTTCAGGTAATGGTAATGGGTGAAAAGGAATAAGGAGAAACGAAATGGCATACAGACACACCTTCAAGTTTGCTCCCGCCGAGTGGCTCCCCTATCGCGATGAGCAGGTGCTCGACTTCGCAATGAATGAGGATATGCGTGCGCGTGAGGGCAAGAATTACGAAAACCCCGACTTCGAAATGAAGATCGTTTTTGACGTACATAATTATTTCGCGATCGAGCTAATGCAGCGCATCCGTATGTCCGACATCAAAAATGAAAAGCTCGTTCTCATTCTCCCCAGCCCCGAGAATGAAACCTATATCAGCTTGACTGAGGCGCTCAACAAGTACAAGATCAGCTGCCGCAACGTTCACGTATTCTTCCTTTACGAGTACGCAAACGAAAAGGGCGAGGTCGCTCCCTGGCAGAGCCCCTTCAGCCGCTCGGGACACTTTATGCGCTATTTCTACGACCGTCTTGACGCGTCTCTCCGTATGCCCCTCGAGCAGATCCACTTCTGGACGAAGGACAACATTGACACCTACTCCGATGAGATCGCCGCACTCGGCGGCGCGGACGTCGCCTTTACCGCCATCAGCTGGTCGGGCGGCATCGGTGCCATCGACCCCGAAAGCTTCCCCGCAAAGAGTGTTGAGGAGCTTAAGGAGATGGGCTCTCGCTACGTTACCCCGATGCCCGAGATGATCGCGCACGACTCCCTTCGCGGTATGTTCGGCTGTGCGGGTGACATCGGAAACGTTCCCCCCTGCGCCGTCACGGTAGGTCCGCGCGACCTGCTTGCCGCAAAGGAATGGATCGACGTGGAATACCTTACGGGCTGCGGTGGACTTACCGCGCACCAAAAGGCACCCCTGCGCCTCGCGCTCTTCGGTCCTATCTGCCCTGAAAATCCCGCATCCTTGATGCGTTTGCATAAGGGCGTTTGCTACGTTTCAAACGAGATCGCAAATCCCTTAAAGACTTTGCCGGATTACGACATCATCGAAAAGCTTGCCGAGATCCGCAAAAAGGAAGAAGCATAAGGAGGCCGCTGCTATGAACCGTAATTTGTTTGATTTTGCGCCTGCTGCGTGGCTTCCCACGCAGGACAAGGCAGTTCTTGAATATTGCCGCAACATTCGCCGCGAGGAGATGGAAACCACCAACGAAAACGGCTATTCCATCCG